>CAMDVZ010000187.1 GCA_945878895.1 Caenispirillum bisanense
GGTCGCCCAGATGCAGGCCGATCCGGAACACGATCCGGGTGTCCTCGGGCACGTCCCGGTTGGCCTCGCTCATCGCCTGCTGGAACGCGATGGCGGCCGACAGCGCGTCGACGGCGCTCGGGACTTCCGCCAGCGCGCCGTCGCCGGTCAGCTTCACGAGGCGACCGCCATGTCGCGCGAGGGTAGGTTCGAGACGCTCGATCGGGTGCGCCCGCAGCCGCGCCAGGGTGCCGGACTCGTCGCGGCCCATCAGGCGCGAATAGCCGACAACGTCGGCCGCGACGATGGCCGCCAGTCTGCGTTGATCGCGCGTCAAGCTGGTTCCCCGGATGCTCCCCGGCGTCGATCCTACGCGAGCCGCGCCGGGATGCGCAACGCGGCGGCGGGAGCGGTCGCCGGCAGCGGTGCGCCGACCCGCGGGACCATCGTCCAGGCATCGGCGCGGGCCGGCTGTCGCGGTCCGCTGGGGGGAGCGAGCGCCACGGGACCGGAGCGGTCGGGAAACGATGGCGGGTATGTTGCATTTTTGCAACATATTGCGGTTGCTTGGCAATGACCTGCAGGCCGGGGAAGCGGAGTGTTTCACGTGAAACACAGGGGAGGCCAAAGTGTTTCACGTGAAACACAGGGGGAGGCCGGAGTGTTTCACGTGAAACACAGGGGGCGCATCGATAGGTCCGGAATCGAGCTGCCATTCGCGACCCTCCGGCGGGACCGTGGGCGGCGACGGGGTGATTCCGACACTGCGCGCCCTTGCCACGAGAAACGCGCGTAATTGCTGGGACACCGGCAACGAATCACCCTTCCAGCATGCTCTTTGGCGCCTCCTTCGCCGCCGCCAGCAGCGCCCGCAGCCCGGGCTCGCGCATGCCCAGCGCGTCGAGCCGCTCGACGGTATTGGCGAGGTAGTCGAGGCAGCTGCCGGTGACGCCGTGGCCCTGTCGCACCAGCGTCGCGGCCTGGTCGAGCGGCAGCTTGCCGGCGAACTGGTGGTGGGCGCGGTTGGCGAGATAGACCAGCGCCTCGACCGTCGAGCCATTGTCGAGCGTGACCGGCCGCACGGTCTCGACATAGACGCCGTCGTTGAGAATTTCGCGGTCCCAGAGGTAGCGCCGCGTCGCGTCGTAACCATCCTCGGGCAGGCGGTGCACGAAGCCGGGGCAGACGCCGCCCGGCAGCAGGCCGAGGATCAGGCCGGGCTTCCCGGCGGTGCCGCGATAGTGCTCGGAGCGGATGCAGAAGGCGCGGTGCCAGCCGCGCAGGCGGGCGGGCCGCGTCCCGGTCGTGGCGAAACCGGGGTTCCACATCAGCGAGCCATAGGCGAACACCCAGGCCGGGCGGGCGGCGATCGGTGCCGTGCTGGAGGCGGGATAACGGCTGCGGCTCATGCGGTTTTGCGCACCGCCAGCGCGACGCCCGCCACCGCCACCACCATGCCCGCCAGCGCCAGCAGGCCGAAACTCTCGCCGAACAGCGCGAAGGCCAGCACCGCGGTGGTGGGCGGCACGAGATAGAACAGGGCGGCGGTCTTCGATGCCGAACCGCGCTTGATCAGCCAGTAGAACAGCGTGTGGGCGCCGACGCTGAGCGCCAGCACCGCCCAGGCCATGCCGGCGAGGAAATCGGGGGTCCAGTCGATCTTCATCGATTCGAACAGCAGCGCGCCGACGCCATAGAACGGCGCCACCACCATGTACTGGATCGCCACGCCGCTGCGCACGTCGACGGCGCCGAGAAAACGCTTCTGCCACAGCGTGCCGGCCGTTACCGCCAGCAATCCCATGACCGAGATCGCGACCGTGACCGGCGTGGCGAGCCCGATCGCCGTTTTCTCCCACACCACCATCGCGGTGCCGAGCAGCCCCAGCGCCAGCCCCGACCATTGCCGCCCCGTCACCGTCTCCTTCAGCAGCGGCCCCACGAGGATCGCCGTCAGGATCGGTTGCAGCGACACGATCAGCGAGGAGAGGCCCGCCGGCAGCCCGCGCTCGATGGCGCAGAACACGCCCAGCATGTAGAGCAGATGCATCAGCAGTCCGGCGACGGCGAGATGCAGCCACTGGCGCGGTTCGCGCGGCCACGGCGCCCGTGCCGCGATCACCCAGCCGACCACCAGCACCGTCGCCAGGCAGTAGCGCAGGAACAGGAACGTCGCGGTCTCGACATGCGGCAAGGTCAGGCGCGCGACCACGAAGCCCGTGCTCCAGATGAACACGAACGTCAGCGGCGCCATCCACTCCCGCATCAACGCTTTTCCGATTGCGGCTCGTCGGACGACGGTGGCGGCGGCGCGGCCGGGCCGGCCGTGGTCGCCGCACCCGCCGGCGTCGCGCGACCACCGAGATGGCGCGCGAGAAACCGCTCGACCCGACCCATGTAGTCGGCCCGCGTCGCGGGGCGCGTGAACGAATGCCCCTCGCCCTCGTAGACCTGCAATTCCACCGGCTTGCGCAGCGACCGCAGCGCGCCCGCGAAGCGCTCGCCCTGGTCGCGCCGGACCCGCGTGTCGTTGGCGCCGTGCAGGATCAGCACCGGGCGCACCACCTGGTGGACCTTCGACAGCGGCGACACTTCCCACATCCTGGCCCGCGCCTCGACCTGGTCGGCGCGGCCGATGAAACGGTACCAGAAATTGCGATCCCAACTCGGCGGCACGGTGTCGATGAAGCCCGGCAAATCCGACATGCCGACGATCGACACCCCGGCGGCGTAGAGAGTTGGCGTGCGGGTCACCCCGACATTGGCGGCGTACCCGCCATAGGACGCGCCCATGATCGCGGTCCTGGCGGGATCGGCGATGCCCTGGTCGACCGCCCATTTGAACGCGTCGTCGACGTCGTCCGACATCTTGCGCCCGAACTCGCCGATGGCGGCCAGCAGATGCGCGCGACCGTAGCCGATGGAGCCCCGGTAGTTGACCTGCACCACGGCGTAGCCGCGATTGGCGAGAAACTGCACCGTGTTCGAGGGCGTGCCGAAATCGCGCGCCCACGGCCCGCCATGCACGAAGATCACCGTCGGCAGGCCCTTGCCCCGGGTACCGCGCGGCACGGTGAGGTAGCCATGCAGGCGGCGGCCGTCGCGGGCTGCGAAGTCGAAGGGTTTCGTGTCGGAGAGGGTGTCCTGCCATGCCTCCCACGGACTGACCGTCAGGGGGCTGCGTTTGCCGGTCTGGCGATCCAGAAGCACCGTGCGTGTCGCGACCCGCGGTCCCGACAGCGTCAGCACCATCCAGCGATGGGCGAGATCGGCCGACCCGATCGACAGGAACTCGACGCCCTCGGCCAGCAACGGCTTGATATCCTTGCCCAGCCCTTCGGCGAAGAAATGCAGCCTTTGCCGGCCCGGCCACGACGTCGCCAGCAGCGGCCGGCGCGTGGTCGGGTCGAAGCGCAGGCCCGCGACGTCCACGACCGGGTCGTCGTGCTCCACGGTTTCGGCGCCGGTCTTGAGGTCGAGGCGCACCACGGCGATGCGATCGCGATTGCGGTTCGACAGCGCCCACGCGCTGTCCTCGCCCTCGACCAGACCGAACAGCGACAGGTTTTCGTCCCACGCCATGTCGAACACGCGCACGCATCCGTCGTTGGCGCAGCGCTGGAACATCCGGCGGCCTTCGGCGCCGCCGGCGGTGGTCAGGCGCGCCGCCACCTTGCCCGAAGGATAGAGCCACCAGTCCCGGATGTTGCCGGGATTGCGCGCGATCATCTCCGGCTCGGCGCGACCCGCCAGCGACACGCGATACAGATCCGAGATCGCGGCATCGCGCCGGTTGCTGCGGAACAGGATCTGGTCGCCCTGCAGAAACACGTTGACCAGGCTGTTGCGGGTGCCCGGCCACGGCGTGACGTTGCGCGAGCCGGCCTCGGGCGCGTCGGCGTCGACCAGCAGCAGCTGATGGTTCTCCGCGCCGCGATCGGGATCGATCGACAGCACGAGATGGCGGCTGTCGGATGCCCAGGTGTAACCATCGACGTTCTGCGCGGTGCGAACGGACACATCGGTGCCGCCCTCGATCGGGCGCACGTGGAGTTGTCGGCGGCCGCCGATCCGTTGCGTCCACGCCAGACGCTTGCCGTCGGGCGATACCTGGTGACCGGATGGTCCGTCGTCGTCGCCCCCGCTCAGCAGCTTCAGCGGCAGCAGCGGCGGCAGGCTCGTGCCCGACAAAGCGGGGTGCGTTTGCGCCGACGCCGCGCCGACGCCCGCGATCGCGGCGACAAGGCAGAACGCCGCCACGCGAATGAAATCGACGCACAGACGTCGCATGCCAGACTCTCCCTGGGCCGCCGGCCCGCCGAAGAACGCGACCCTACTATGCCGCGGCCCGGTTGCCGCTGCTTCGTCGCGGTGCCAAAGTCGGCCCGACGCGGCGCTTCCGCCGCCCGACCCACAAGCAGCCTCCGGACAGACATGCGCCGCAACCCCTATTCCAGCGCCGAGATCGACCGCGCCTCGCACAAGCGTCACAGCGACGACGACATCGAGGATCTGCTGGTCGGCTCGAAGACGCGCTTCGTGCCGGTCGACACCGAGCGCAACCTCGTGGACCGCAAGGGCGACAATCCCCAGCCGGTGTTCCTGCAGGGCATGATGGCGCGCGCCATGATGAGCGGCGGCGCCCAGCCGATCTTCCTCGGCCACGTCGAGGAAGAGACGTTTTTCGCCCTCGACATCACCGGCTTCGAACTGCCCGCGCCCGACATGGGTGAGTTCATCGATTTGCGCCAGGTCGGCTCGCTGCTGTTCGCCCGCGAGGGCTCGATCCTCGCCTACGCGCGCGCGATGACCTACTGGCACCGCCGCCACCGGTTCTGCGGCGTTTGCGGCGCCGCGACCAAGGTCTCGAAGGCCGGCCACGAACGGCTTTGCACCAGCGAGGCCTGCAAGGCGCAGCATTTTCCGCGCACCGATCCGGCCGTGATCATGCTGGTCCACCACGGCGACCAGTGCCTGCTGGGTCGCGGCAAGCAGTTCCCGCGCGGTATGCATTCGACGCTGGCGGGCTTCGTCGAGCCGGGCGAAAGCTTCGAGGACGCCGTCGCGCGCGAGGTCTACGAGGAGGTCAAGGTCAAGGTCCACGACGTGCGCTACCGCCACTCCCAGCCCTGGCCGTTCCCGGCCTCGGTCATGATCGGTTTCCACGCCGAGGCCGAGGGGCTGGATTTCGAGGTCGACACCTCGGAACTCGAATCGGCGCGCTGGATGAGCCGCGAGGAATTGCGGCCCGAGAACCTGCCCAAAGACGGCTCCTTCTCCATGCCACGCAAGGACAGCATCGCGCGCCGGTTGATCGAGGAATGGCTCGGCCACGAGGCCGGCCCGCCGCCCGTCGTCTGATCCCGTCCCGTCGTTCGTTCCCAACGCTCTTCCGGAGTCCCACACCCATGTCCGTGCCGCTGTTCACCCCGATCGACATGGGTGGCGACGTCGTGCTGCCCAACCGCATCGTCGTGTCGCCGATGTGCCAGTATTCGGCGCCCGAGGGCTCGGCATCGGACTGGCATCTCGCCCACTACGCCCAGCTGGCGGCCAGCGGTGCCGGGCTGCTGGTGGTCGAAGCCACCGCCGTTTCCGCCGAAGGGCGCATCACCGCCGGCTGTCTTGGCCTCTACAACGACGCAAACGAAGCCGCACTCAAGCGCGTCGTCGACTGGTGCCGGGCGTACATGCCGACCACGAAACTCGGCATCCAGATCGGCCATGCCGGCCGCAAGGCCTCGGCGCAACGGCCCTGGCATGGCGGCGGACCGCTGACGGCCAGGGACGTTCCGGACCTGCCGTGGACGACGGTGTCGGCCTCGGCGATCGCCTTCGACTCGATGGGGGGCGGCGTCGGCTTCCAGGGCGGCGCGCCCGCCCAGGCGCCGGCCGCGAAATGGCACGTGCCGGTGGCGCTCGACGTCCATGGTCTGGAACGGGTGAAGGCGGAGTTCGTCGCCACCGCCCAACGCGCGGTGCGGCTCGGCTTCGACGTCATCGAACTGCACGGCGCGCACGGCTATTTCCTGCACCAGTTCCTCTCGCCGCTGACCAACCGGCGCGAGGACGACTACGGCGGCACGAAGCAGAAGCGTCGTCGCTATCCGCTGGAAGTCTTCGCGGCCGTGCGCGCGGTCGTGCCGCGCGAACGGTCGCTCGGCATCCGCCTGTCGGCGACCGACTGGGTCGATGGCGCCATGACGGTCGACGACACCGTCGAGACCGCGCGCCAACTGAAGGCGCTGGGCTGCGATTTCATCGACGTCAGCTCGGGCGGCACCATTCCGACCGCGAAGATCACGGTCGGCCCCGGCTACCACGTCCCCTTCTCGGCGCGCGTCCGGAAAGAGGCCGGCATCAGGACATGGGCGGTCGGCATCATCACCGAACCCGAACAGGCCAACGACATCGTCGCCCGCGGCGACGCCGACTGCACCGCGCACGCGCGCTCCTTCATGGTCGATCCGCGCTGGGGCTGGAACGCCGCCCGCGCACTCGGCGTCGAGACGCCGCCGCTGCCGACACCCTACCATCGCGCCGGCAGCATCCTGCCGTTCAAGCCGCAAGCGGCGATGGCGAAGGCCGCGGAGTAGCGCGCCGCAGGATGAAGTATTCTCCTGCTCAACTCTATCTCATACCTTCCCCCGCCGTTGGCGAGGGAAGGTGTGAGGGTCGCCCCGTCGCGCGATCATACCGACGCCAGCAGCCCTTGCCCTACGCGGTCGGCGCGGGCGCCTCGCCCTGTGCCGATGCCGGTGTCGCCGGTTTCTCCGGCTTGAGCTTCAGCGACAGCCAGCGCAGCGCGACGTAGAAGGCCGGCGTCAGGAACAGGCCGAAGAACGTCACGCCGATCATGCCGAAGAGCACGGCGGTGCCGAGCGCCTGGCGCATCTCGGCGCCGGCACCGGTCGCGGTGGCGAGCGGAATAACGCCGAAGATGAAGGCGAACGCGGTCATCAGGATCGGCCGCAGACGCAGGCGACACGCCTCGATCACGGCCGGAATGGGGCCCTTGCCGTCCCGCTCCTCCGCCTGGCGGGCGAACTCCACGATCAGGATGGCGTTCTTGGCGGCAAGGCCGATCAGCACGACGAGGCCGACCTGGGTCAGGATGTTGTTGTCCATGCCGCGCGCCATCACGCCCAGCAGCGCCGACATGACGCTCATCGGCACGATCAGCACGATCGACAGCGGCAACGCCCAGCTCTCGTATTGCGCGGCGAGCACGAGAAACACGAACACGACCGACAGGCCGAAGATGAAGTACGCCGCGTTACCGGTGGCGCGCTCCTGGAAGGCGAGCTCGGTCCATTCGAAACCGATGCCGGGTGGCAGATGCTCGGCCGCCAGCCGCTCCATGGTCGCCAGCGCCTCGCTGGTCGCGGTGCCGGGCGCGGCGTTTCCTTGCAGCGGCACCGACGTGTACATGTTGAAACGCTGCACCAGCGAGGGGCCCGCGATGTCGCGCATCTCGACCAGCGTGCCCAGCGGCACCAGGGCGCCGTCGGCCGATCGCACGCGCAGGCGGCCGATCCGCTCGCGCTCCAGCCGGAACCGCTCGTCGGCCTGGAGACGCACCTGGTAGACGCGGCCGAAGGCGTTGAAGTCGTTGACGTAGGCCGACCCCAGATTGTTCTGCAACGCCTCGAAGATGGCACCGATCGGCACGTTCAGCATGCGCGCTTTCACGCGGTCGATCTCCAGAAAGACCTGCGGCGTGTTGGCGGTGAAGGTCGTGAAGACGCCGACCAGACCCGGCGTGCGTTGCGCGGCGCCCATCATGGCGTAGGCCGCCCCCAACACCCGCCGCACGTCGGCGCCGTCGCGGTCCTGCAGCTGGATCTTGAAGCCGCCCTGGCTGCCGAGACCACGCACCGGTGGTGGCGGCACCGCGATCACGAAGGCTTCCTCGATCCCCGACAGGCGTCCACCGAGCTGGCCGATGATCGAGAGCGAGGTCTGGCCCAGCGCCGCCCGTTCGGCGAACGGCTTGAGCGTGCCGAACACGACGCCGCTGTTGGACGCGTTGGTGAAGGTGGCGCCGTTCAGGCCCGCGATCTCGACGGTATTGGCGACGCCCGGCGTCTGGCCGACGATCGCGGCGACCTTTTTCATCGCGGCTTCGGTGCGGCTGAGCGAGGCACCGTCGGGCAGCTGCACGACGACGATGACGTAGCCCTGGTCCTGGGCCGGGATGAAGCCGGTCGGCACCGACATCGCGAGCCACACCGTCAGGCCGATCAGGCCGCCATAGACCGCCAGCGCCAGCAACACGCCACGCGCGACGAGAGCGACGGCGCGCGCGTAGGCATCGGCGACGGCGTCGAAGCCGCGATTGAAACCATCGGCCAGTTTCCGCCCGAGACGGGTCAGCGGATTGCCGCCGGGGTGGGCGTCGTGCGGCTTGAGCAGCAGCGCCGTCAACGCCGGCGACAGCGTCAGCGACACGAAGGCCGAGATCACCGTCGACACCGCGATGGTCATCGCGAACTGGCGATAGAACTGGCCCGTGATGCCGGGAATGAAGGCCGTCGGCACGAACACAGCCGCCAGCACCAGGGCGATGGCGATCACGGCCGTGCCGACCTCGTCCATGCTGCGGTGGGACGCGGCATGCGGCGACAGGCCGAGCGCGATGTTGCGTTCCACGTTCTCGACCACCACGATGGCGTCGTCGACCACGATGCCGATCGCCAGAACGAGACCGAACAGGGTCAGGTTGTTCAGCGAATAGCCGAGTGCGGCCATCACCGCGAAGGTGCCGATCAGCGACACCGGTATGGCGATGATGGGGATCACCGCGGTGCGCCAGGATTGCAGGAACACCAGGATGACCAGCACGACCAGCACGATCGCCTCGATCA
>CAMDVZ010000188.1 GCA_945878895.1 Caenispirillum bisanense
GGTGCGACACGCCGCCGCGCGCGAAGGGCAGGCTCCTTGTCGGTCCACCGCCGGGTGGCTACATAGCGACGGCGACGCCCGGAGCCTCGTCGCCAGCCAGCGTGACCCCTCCCGTCGCCGATTCGCTTCGATAGCCTCACCCGCACGCACCCGCACCCGCACCCACGGCTCCGCCCATGCGCATCGCCATCGCCACCGACTGCTGGTATCCGCAGCTCAACGGCATCGCCTACACGCTCGATTTCACGATCCGGGAGCTGAAGGCGATGGGCCACGAGGTGCTGCTGATCTCGCCCGTGGATTTTCCTTCCGTGCCGACGCCCTGGTACAAGGAGGATCCGATCGTGATGGCGTGGTATCCGAGGCTGCGCCGCAAACTCGATGCCTTCGCGCCCGACCATGTCCACATCGCCACCCAGGGCATCCTGGGCCTGGTGACCCGCTTCTGGTGCTGGCGGCGAAAGGCGTCGTTCTCCACGGCGTTCCATACGCGGTTTCCGGAGTACGCGAAGGTGCGCCACGGCGTTCCCGAAAGGCTTCTCTACTGGTATCTGGGACGTTTCCACGGTCGCAAGGCGCCGGTGCTCGTGCCCTCGCGGGCGCTTGCCGACGAACTGGCCTCGCACGGGTTCACGAACCTGAAGCTTTGGTCCCGTGGCGTCGACGCCGAACGCTTCCGGCCGCGACCGAAGACATGGACGGCCTATCCAAGACCGATATTCATGTATGTCGGGCGGATCGCCGACGAGAAGAACGTCGAGGCGTTTCTCGCCAGCGATACCGGCGGTTCGAAAGTGGTGATCGGCGATGGCCCGCAACTGGAAGCGCTGAAGAAGAAATATCCGGCCGCCCATTTCCTCGGGGCGAAGTACGACGAGGAGCTTGCCGCCTGCTACGCCGAAGCCGACGTGTTTGCGTTTCCCAGCCTGCTCGATACGTTCGGACTGGTCGTGCTGGAAGCGCTTGCGTCGGGGGTGCCCGTGGCGTGCCTGCGCTCGCCGCATCTGGTGGAGCTGTTCTCGGCTTCCGGTGTCGTCACATTCGACGACGACCTGGGCGCGGCCTGCCGTCGGGCACTCGCGATCTCGCCGGAAGCATGCCGGGCCGTCGCGGAGCGGTTCTCGTGGCGTGCGTGCACGGAGACATTCGTCGCCATCGCGCGCGAAGCGGACGCGCGGTGGCGCGACCTGCCTGGCTGACCGCTCGCGGAGTCTACTCGGCGGCCGTGAGTGCCACGCCTTCGGTCTGGAAGCGGTAGAGGTCGGCGTACATGCCGCCCCGTCGCATCAGCTCCGAATGGGTGCCAGCCTCCATGATTCGCCCGTCGTGGATCAGGACGATGCTGTCGAAGTTGGTTGTCGCCACGAGCCGGTGCGTGGCGACAACGAGGCCACGGCTGGCCTTGGTGCGCTGGAGATAGTCGAAGATGCGCCGCTCGGTGCGGATGTCGAGCGCGCTGGTGGCTTCGTCCATGATCAGGAAGGTCGGCTCCTGCAGGAACACGCGGGCGAGGGCGAGGCGCTGCCGCTGGCCGCCCGAAAGCATGCGTCCGCGATCGCCGACGGGCGCGTCGATGCCGCCGACCGCCGCGATCACGTCCGTCAGTTCCGACGCCTGGATCATTTCCTCGATTTTCTCGGGCGTCGCTTCCGGAGTCGCGATGACGAGATTCTCGCGCAACGAGGTGTTGAAAATGAACGGATCCTGGTTGACGTAGCCGACGTGGCTGCGTTGCCAGCCATCGTCGACCTCGTCGAGGTTCAGGCCATCGAACGACACCGTGCCCTGCTGCGGATAGCGTAGCCGCGCCAGCACCTCGAGCAGGGTGGACTTGCCGGAGCCCGACAGGCCAAGGATGGCCGTGGTCTGGCCACGGCGCAGCTTTACGTCGACGTTCTGCAAGACCCAGCCGCGCTCGCCGTAGGAGAACCAGATGCCCTCCGCGTCGAAACGTTCGGGGCGCGCGTCGGGCTTGAGACCGATTTGGTCCGGTGTTTCCGGCATCGCCATGAATTCGGCGAACTGCTCAAGCTGTGGCCAGGTCGGCAGCAGCGTGTTGATTTCGGTCACCGCGGTCTTGGTGACGGTGAACGCGCGCATCAGCGCGAGCAGGAAGCCGGCGCCGACCCCGAGATAGCCACCGAAGCCCGAAAGGTTGTAGAGCACCAGCCCGGCGAAGGCGCAGGCGATCAGGATCTGGCCGCTGACCTGCAGGATGAAGTCCTGCGACACCTGGGTCAGCGTGACCTTGATGCGCTGGTTCGCGAGCTTGCGGCCCATCGCCACGTAGTCGTCGCGGAAGCGGGCCTTCTGGCCGGTCTGCTTGACGATCCGCATGCCCTCGATGATTTCCTGCGAACCGCCGGCATAGGCGAGTTCGAGCGTGCGCAGTTCGGTCACGAGCGCGTAGACCCGTTCGTGCGAGCGTTTGATCAGAAATCCGATGACGATGCCGAGCGGCGTCATCATCAGCGTGGCGACCGGAGATATCCAGAACAGGCTGACCAGAATGAACAGCAGCATGACCGCGCTGCTGAGCAGGTGCTGGATCTGGAATATCCAGAACGGCACGGTGTTGACCGGCGGCTCGGTGAAGCGAGCCCGGGTTTCGGCGGTGTTGGCCTGGTCGAAATACGACATCGGCAGCGTCATCAGGCGCCGCGTGGCTTCCGACAGCAGTTCCTGGCCGATTCCGGTGTTGACGAGCGAGGACATGCGGGCATGCATCAACGTCAGCCACGACGACAGCGCAGTCATGATGCTGAAACCGACCAGCAGGGCCAGGATGGCGCGCAGCCGATCGGGCAGGTCCGAGAGAAACGGAACCCAGGCGCCGATGTCGGCGGCCATTTTCAGGCCCTCGTCGAGCGGGCCTTCGGTGGTCAGTGCCCGCACGAACACGGAGACGAGCGGAAACACCATCGTCATGCAAAGCGCGGCGAGATTGGCGACGACGAAGATCGATATCAGGCTGACGCGATGGCGCCTGAAAATGTCGTCGAACAGCCGGCCCGTCGGCGATGCCCTGAACGTCCGGATCGTTTCAAACGGGTTCTTCAAGACAACTTACCGCATTCTGGGCCGCTGGTGGCGGGAGGCGAGTCATCGACGATCGCGGCTGCCGGTGGCGGCATTCGACCCGGCCGACCCATACGCGGGTCACCTCGCACAAAAAAGGGTCGCCCGCAATGTGACTCGACGATCACGTGTCGAGACGCACCGAGGCGCCGGCCATCAGCGCGATCTTGCCGTCGGGCAGCTTGCCCACCAGACGCACCAGGACCCTTGCGTGGCCATCGCGCGCCTCGACCGAGGCCACCCGACCATCGACGGCCAGGGCCGCGCCGATCGGCACGGGATGGGTGAAACGGCCCTCGAAACGCTCGACGACGGCGTCGGGGCGCCACGCCGCGAGCGCCCGTCCGACCCTGCCCATGACGAGCATGCCGTGTGCCACCCGGTCGGTCAGGCCGACCGAACGCGCGAACGCGGCATCGAGATGGACCGGATTGTGGTCGCCGGACGCCGCCGCGTAGGCGTCGAGCGCATCGGCGTCGAACGGTCCAACGGTCGAGACCGGCAGGCGCTCGCCGGGCACCGGCGTGGTCATGTCGAGCCTCCCTGTCGCGTGGACGGATCGACCAGGGCGATATCGGACGTCGCCTCGCAAACGAGCTCGTTGGCGGACCGCAGCCGCAGCACGAGGACGACGCGACCGGCCTGCTTTGGATCGAAGTCGAAGTCGAGGCCGCAAGTCAGGCTTTCGCCCGGGCGCAGGGGCCGATGGTAGTCGAAGGATTGCGCCAGATGGATGGGCACGCGCCCGGGCGAGGCGACGAGCAGCGCGTCGAGCGCGCCGCGCGCCGCCGGAGCGGCGAGAAACCACACCGGGAACGTCGGCGGCACCTCGGGAAGCTCGCCGGCGACGAAGCCGAGTGCCGCCCTGAACGCGGCGACCTCGTCCGGATCGACAAGAACCGGGAAAACGGCGGATTCCATCTGGCGCGGATCGGCTTCCGGTTCAGGCCGGGCGCCGGACCGCGAGCACGCCGTTGAGGCCACCGAACGCGAAGGAGTTGGACAGGGCGGCCCGGATCGGCATCGGACGGGCGGTATTGGGCACGTAGTCGAGGTCGCACTTGGGATCGGCTTCGAGCCAGTTCACCGTCGGCGGCGCGAATTGCTCGCGGACGGCAAGCACGGTGGCGACCAGCTCGATGGCACCGGCGGCGCCGAGCGCGTGACCGTGCATGGACTTGGTGGACGAAACCGCGAGCCGGTCGGCGTGGGGACCGAACACCTGGCGGATGGCCGCCGTCTCGACCACGTCGTTGAGCAGCGTGCCGGTACCGTGGGCGTTGATGTAGTCGATGTCTTCGGGGGCAAGGCCGGCATCGGCCAGCGCCAGACGCATCGCGTTGGCCGCACCCGCCGGATCCGGGCGCAGGAGATCGCCCGCGTCGCTGGTCATGCCGACACCCGCGAGTTCGGCGAACACCGTCGCGCTGCGCGCCGCGGCCGCGTCCCGGCGCTCCAGAATCACCACGCCCGCGGCGTCCGCCAGCGACATGCCGTTGCGACCACGCGAGAAGGGTCGCACGACGTTGGGCGAGAGGACCTTGAGCGCCTCCCAGGCGCCGATGCTGCTGGGCGTCACGCAGCATTCGCTGCCGCCCGTGATCGCCCGGTCAACGATGCCGCTGCGCAAGAGATTCAGTGCGACCGCGACCGCGTGGTTCGACGACGAGCAGGCGCTGCACACCGCGAAGGCGGGGCCGGTGATGCCGAATTCCATCGTGATGTGGCTGACGGCGGCGTTGGGCATGGTGCGCGGTATGCCGGCCGCGTCCATCCGGCGTTTGCCCTCGCCGTAGCGGGCGTAGAGGGTCTGGTCGATGGTCGTCGTGCCGCCGACGCCGGTGCCCATGATCACCGCGGTGCGTGGGCCAGCGATCTGTTCGGGCGTCAGGCCCGACATGCGCACCGCTTCGCGCGCCGCCACAAGCCCGTATTGGGCGAACGGATCGAGTGCCGCCAGCTTCATGGCGGGGAAATGCGCGGTGGCGTCGAAGCCGCGAACCTGGGCGGCGATCTTGACGTGCAGGTCCTCGGACCGGACGACGTCGATCGGTCCGATGCCGCAAGTGCCGGACGAAAGGGCATGTTGGAAGGCCACCGTGTCGTGGCCGAGCGCCGAAATGCTGCCGATGCCCGTGACGGCGAAACGCGTATCCACCGGGTCGTCCTACTTGGCGTTCGCTGCGATGAGCTTGCTGACGACGCGCACCACGTCGCTCACGTTCCTGATCTCCTGCACGGTCTCGTCCATCGGCACGTAAATGCCGAATTTCTCCTCGATCCCGTTGAGGATCATGACCATGTCGATGGATTGCAGACCGAGATCCTCGAGGCTGGCGGTGGGCGAGATTTTACCCGGGTCGACCATGCCTTCGCGCACGATCACCTCGATGATGCCCTCCGCGAGGGGGCCGGTCATATCGACAACTTCGCTCATTCGGTCCCGTTCCCGGTGACGCGTCGACTTATTCCTAGACCGGCGCACGGGGCGGTGTCCACAGCTACCTGTCCGGGCCGATCGTCGCGTCAGGCCAGAGCGCGCTCGTAGATGCGGTAGGTCTTGGAAACCTTGCCCCCGAGACGCTCGATAATCCGGCGCATCGGCCGGTTTTGCTCCAGAACCCAGCCCAGTTCGGCCCGCCGCGTGCCCCGTTTCTTGCCGCTCCGGTGCAGGCCCTCGATCGCCATCATGGCGAGCCCGGCACCGAGCGGGCTTTTCTGGTAGGTGCTGGAAACCCCCATCAACGGGATCCGGACCGCGTTCGGCCGGGCCCGGATGACGTTCCAGGCAAACGGCACCCAGTTGAACGGCAGCAATCTGCCGTCGAACCGGTCGACCCATTCGAGCAGGTTGGGGATACCGAGCGCGAAGGCGTGGGCGACACCGTCGATTTCGACGAAAGTCGCGCTGACCTCGCGCAGGACGGGCCGCATCGCCGAGGCCGCGTGCTCGATCTCGGCGTCGGTAAAGGGCACGAAGCCCCAGTTGTTTGCCCATGCATCGTTGAACAGCCCGAGGGCGATTCGCACGTCGGCCTTCAGTTGCCCCATGCGAATGCCGCGGGTCGTCACCCTGCTTGCCAGTTCGCTGCGCGCCAGCATCCCTGAGCCGATGGCCGAGACCGGCTGGGTGACGTCGAAGTCGTAGTCCATCGTGTCGGCCGCCACCGCGTAGCCGGCGGCATCGACGTGCGGCGGCAGGTACGGCGGGTTCCACGGCGTCATGAACATCGGCCGGTGGGTGAAGCCGCTGGTGACGAGGCCGGACTCGGCGTTGATGGAGAGGTTGAACGGCCCCGTGACGCGCTTCATGCCGCGTTCGCGCAGCCATGCCTCGGCCGTCCGGAGCAACCCCGACACCAGCGCCGGGTCGTCCACGCAGTCGAGGCAGCCGAAATGGCCGGTCGCGTCGGCGTAGCGGTCGATGTGCAGCTGGTCGATCGAGGCCGCGATCCGGCCAACGGGCTCCTCGCCACGCCAGGCCAGCCAGAACGCGACTTCGGCGTGCCGGAAAAACGGGTTCTTTTTCGGATTGAAATTCTCCGCCCGCTCCATGTCGAGCGGCGCCACCCAGCCGGGCATGCCGCGATAGAGCAGGCGCGGCACCCGCACGAACATCGTGGCGTCGCGCTTGCCGGCGACGGGGCGAATGTCGAAGGTTTCGGCCATGCCCGTCCCGTGGCGGAGCGGGGCAGACCTGTCAAGCCGGCGGCGGCGTTGACGCGGCCGGGCGGCAGGGCGAACACTGCGTCGGAACCGCCCGAAAGGGCATGCTGAACGGATCCCCGGAGGAACGATGATCCAGCGCAAGAAGGCCATGATCGCGGCGCCGCAGCCCGAGGCGACGGAGGCCGGTGCCGACATGCTGCGGGCGGGCGGCAACGCGGTCGACGCGGCGATGGCCTGCGCCCTCGTCCAGGGCGTGGTCGATCCGCTGATGTGCGGCATCGCCGGCTTCGGCAGTTGTGGCATCTACATGCCGGGCAAGAAGTTCCACGGCTATATCGACGCCCACGCGCCGGCCCCGCTGGCGGCCCGGCTCGACATGTGGACGCACCTGATCGAGGGCGAGGCGCGCGACGGTTACGGCTTCATCCTGAGAGGCAGGGTGAACGACATCGGCTACCAGTCGATTTGCGCGCCCGCCAACCTGCGCATGTACCACGATGCCCACCGGGAGCACGGCGCTCTGCCGTGGGCGCGGATTCTGGAACCGGCCATCCACTGGGCCGAGAACGGCTGGACGGTGCGGCCGCACGTCGCCACGTGGTGGTCCGACGAGGGTGCCATGGGTCGGGCGCCCAACCACGAGCGGCTGACCTTCACGCCGGCGGCGAAGGCGCTCTATTGCCGCCCCGACGGTTCGCCCAAGCGGGTCGGCGACGTGGTGCGCAACCGCGACTATGGCCAGGTGCTGCGGACGATCGCCAGCGGCGGTGCCGACGTCTTCTACGAGGGCGAACTGGCGCGGGCCATAGTCGAGGATATCGCCCGGCATGGCGGCATGCTGACGGCCGAGGATCTGCGGACGTGGCGCACCAAGCGCAACGAGCCGCTGTGGGGCAGCTATCGCGGCTACGACGTTGCCAGCAACCGGCCACCCGGTGGCGGCGTGATGCTGATCGAGATGCTGAACGTGCTGGAGAATTTCGACCTCGCGGCGCTGGAGCACAATTCGGCCGAGTACATCCGGATCGTCTGCGAGGCGATGAAGCGCGCCACCGCCGACAAGGACGCCCATGTCGGCGATCCCGGCTTCGTCGACGTGCCGCTGTCGCGTCTGACCGCGAAAGACTACGCGGCCTGGATGTCGCAGGCGATCAAGCGCGGCGAAAAGGGCTCGGTACCGCGCTTCAACACGGGCACGCCCGGGAAGGACACCACCCAGGTCTCGGTGATCGACAAGGACGGCAACTGCGTGACCATGACCCATTCGCTGGGCATGCCCTCGGGCGTGGTGAGCGAGGGGTTGGGCTTCATGTACAATGGCTGCATGGGCGTGTTCGACCCGCGGCCGGGCCGGGCCGGCAGCATCGCGCCGGGCAAGGCGCGCTTCAGTTCGGTGGTGCCCTCGATCGTCTTCAGGGACGGCAAGCCGACCCTCGTCATCGGCGCGCCCGGTGCCACCCAGATCGCGATGGGCGTGCTGCAGGCGACCCTGAACGCGCTCGATTTCGACATGACCATGGTCGAGGCGGTCTCGGCGCCACGCTTCTCCTCGACCAGCGACGCCATCGATGTCTCGAACCGTATACCGTATTCCGTCCAGCGCGAACTGGAGGGCATGGGCTACAATGTTATCCGCGACGCCCATACGTTCGGCTTCGCGGCCGTGCATGCCATCCGCGTCCATCCCGATGGCCTCGATGGCGGTGCCGACCCCGGCCACGACGGCAACGTCGTGGCGGTGTAGCGGGGGCGCGAGGGCGGGCCGGCGTGGCGCCGGGATCGCCGGTGCCGCGTTGCGTTGGACCGTTCGTGTTCCTCGTCACCGTCTTCGTTAAGGAGCCAAACATCTCGCGATGATCGGGAAATTCGTTCGACGCACCACGGAAGGCACGAAACCGGTGTCATCCCGAGCTTGTCGAGGGATCTTTGCGCGGCGTCGATCACGGTAAAATGCGCCGAAAACGAAGACGAAAGGTCCCTCGACAAGCTCGGGATGACACTGTGTCTGTGCGCCCGGTAGTGCGTCGAGATGTCTGGTTTCCCTAGCAGCCTGTCGGACTTAAAGCATCGTGGGGGATGGTCGGGGAT
>CAMDVZ010000189.1 GCA_945878895.1 Caenispirillum bisanense
CAGCGGCCCAGCGAAGCGAGATGCCCTGTCTGTCGATCATGCCCTCGCTGTTAAGGCAGTACTCCGGGTCACGGAAGCCGGTCCGCCCGAGTCACTCCGCCGCAGCCCAACCGTCAGGCAGATTCACTTATCTTGGCGGCTGTCCTTACCCCGACCTGCCGCCGCCATTGGCGCTTCCGACCGACCAGGCGCGGCACTACATGTTCGAGAGCGTATGTGATTTCTTCGAGCGGGCGGCGGCGGCGCGGCCGATGCTCCTGGTGCTGGAGGATCTGCACTGGGCCGACGAGTCCACGACGCAGCTGCTGGTCGGCGTGGCGCGCCGCGTCGGGCGCGCGGCCCTGCTCTTGATCGGGACCTATCGCGACGTCGACCTCGGTCTCCGCGATCCTTTCATGAAGGGCATCGAACAACTGTCGCGCTTGCCGGCGGTGTCGCGCGTCACGCTCAAGAGGCTGAACGCCGGGGAAGTCGCGGACATACTGCGCGCCCTGTCCGGCCAGGAGCCGCCCGAACGCCTGGTGCGCCTCGTTTACGACGAAACCGAGGGCGTTCCCCTGTTCGTCGAGGAGGTCTACCGGCATCTGGCCGAGGAGCGCCGCCTGACCGACGCGGCGGGAAAGTGGCTCCCCCAGGTCGAGATTGGCGAGATCGAGGTGCCGGAAACGGTGCGACTCGTGCTCGGGCGGCGGATCGATCGGCTCGGAGAGACCGCCCAACGCATCGTGACGACGGCGGCCTGCATCGGACGGACCTTCACGTTCGAATTCCTGGCCGCCCTTGCCGGGGAGAGCGAGGAAGATTTGCTCGACGCCCTGGAGGAGGCTGAGCGGACCCGGCTCGTGGTGGCCGAGGAGGGACGTACCCCGCGCTTTGTCTTCGCCCACGAACAGATTCGCCAGACACTGCTGGGCCGCTTGTCGTTCGTGCGCCGACAGCGCCTCCACGCGCGCGTGGCCGACACCCTGGAGCGCATTCATGCCGGGCACCTGGAGGAGCACGCCAGCGATCTGGCCTATCATCTCGTACAGGCGGGCGCGCGCGGGCGGGCGGCCACCTATCTGCATCAGGCGGGTTCCTCGGCCGCCGCGCGGCTTGCCACGCCGGAGGCGCTGGCGCTGCTCGCCAAGGCGGCCGATCTCGCCGAGCCGGGGCTCGTCCGGCGCGCCGCCTTGCGGGCACGGGGCGAGTTGTTGATGGGACTTTTTCGCGGTCGCGATGCCACGATCGACCTCGAGGCGGCGATGCGAGAAGCGGCGTCGGAGGGGGCGACATCGGAGGAAATGGAAGCGTTGTCGCGGCTCGGGCGCGCCTACTACGTGGTCGGACTGGACCACAGGCCAGCCATCGAGCAGTCGCACCGGGCACTCGAACGCGCCCTCCAGCTGGCCGTCCGGCTCGGCGATCGGCATGGCGAGGCCCGGGCGCTGATACCGACCCATCGTCACGTCGATTTCGATCCCGGCTACCGGTCCCAGGCGACGGCCAACGCCAATCGCGCGCTGGCGATTGCCCGCGAGCTGCGCGACGACGATCTGGAGGTGGACGCTTTGCGCGCCGCCCACCGGATGGGATCGGTCACCGCCCGTCGCGAAAGCATCGAACGGATCGCGGACGCCCTCGAGCGGCGTGGCGATCTGATCGCCCTGAACGAACACCACTTCGACTCCATGTGGGCCTACTTGCGCTCCAGTAGCCTGATGGATTGCGTCGCCTGCTGCGACCGTGCCACGGCACTGGCCGGCCGGCTCGGCATCCCGCCGGTCCAGTACGGTACCATCAAGTCGTTCGCCCTCGTCGACCTCGGCTTCTTCGATCGGGCGTGGCAGGCGCTGGAACAGGAAGTCGCGGACGACGATCATCCGTTCGGCGAGGCCTTTCAGCGCTTCGGTCGGATCGTTTGGCACGCCGCGGCCGGTGATTTTCAGCGCGTGGTCCGGGATGCGCCGCGCGTCCTGGCGGATGCGAGGGCATTGCAACGCATGTGGATGATTCCCTGGATCGAGCAGTTGCTGGCCTCGGCGATCGTGGCAAGCTACCCCGACGGGACGCGCGAGCCGATCTTGCGAGCGGCCGTCGAAGCGGCGGGTGGACGGCTCGTCGACGACGCACTCGTCGAGGCCTGGCTCCTTGCCGGCGATCCCGGCGCGGCGCGCGCGGAATGTATGCGTCGCCTTCCGGGTCTCGACGGGGCCGGGCAAGTCAGGGCCTGGTGGTCGACCGAGGAGCTGCGGATCCGGGCACTGCTCGCGCTTGGGCGTTTCGCCGAGGCCGGTGACGCCGCCAATGCGGCGCTCGACGTGGTGGGACCGCTTGGCTGGCAGTCGCTTGCGTGGCGGCTTCTTGCGTCGAGGGCGATCGCGCTGGAGCGTCTGGGCGATCAGCGGGCGTCCGCGGAACGCCAGGCGGCGGTCGACCTGCTGACGATGGTGGCGGCGACCATCCACGATGCGCCGGCCCGCACCTGCTTTCTGTCGCGGCGCGCGACGAACATTCCGCTTGTCTGAAGGAAAACCGAATGGACGACTTTGTTTTGCGCGAAGGAGCCCCCGAGGATGTCGGGATGGATCCCGTCCGGACCCGGCGGTTGCGCGATCTCGTCGGCGGTTGGGTGAACGGCGGCGACACCCCGAGCGTGGCGGCGCTGGTGGCCCGGCGCGGCGTGGTGGTGCTCCGCGAGGCATTCGGCGTGCTGCGCCACGACGACACGACGGCGACCTTGCGGCCCGACTCGATTTTTCCACTCTCGTCGTGCACCAAACCGATCACGGCGGCAGCGATCATGTGCCTGGTCGACGATGGGTTGATCGGATTGAACCGCCCATTCGTGGACTACGTTCCCGAGCTGGACGTCCCCGGGGTGCAGTGGATCGCCGAGGCCCGCGTCGCGGACCTGTTGTGCCACACGTCGGGCATCGACGACCTCGTGCTGGGAGCCTTCATCGAAGCCGCCGCCAGCCAGTCGCCGACGCTGGCGCCGCCGGCGGCGGGACAGCATGCCGTGCTCAACCCGCGAATCCGGCTGGCGGCGGGCGCGCCGCTGGCGCGCCGCCCCGGCACGGCAATGCTCTATTCGAGTCTCGGCTACGGCCTGCTGGGCGATATCGTCCGTCGCGTCAGTGGGCGGCCGTTCTGGCAATTCGTCCAGGAGCGACTCTTCGAACCGCTCGGAATGCGGGACAGCTACCTCGTGCTGCCGCCCTCGTTGCGCGCGCGCCGCGTCTATCGGGCGCCGGGAATGCCCGCCACCATGCCACTGGTGAGCGGACATCGGGGAATCGACTCGCCAGAATACGACGAAATGGACTTGGGCGGGACCGGCGCCGCCTCGACCGTCGGCGACCTCGCGATATTCATGCAGATGCTCCTCAATCGCGGTTCGTACGGTGGCCGGCAGATACTCAGCCCCGCGAGCGTCGCCGCGATGACCCGTGATCAGGTGGGGGCCACGGCTCCGGCCATTATTCCCTGGACCAACGCAGCCACCGGCGAGCGGATGGATATCGAAGTCACGGGAGGGGGCTACGGCTACGGTCTTTTCCTGTTCGGCGCGGGCGACCGTTTTGTCGCGAATGGCGCCCTGCTTTCGGTGTCCGCGTTCGGCCATATCGGCAACGGGGGTGCCTGCATCTGGGCCGACCCCGAACGCGAAGTGGTCGGGATTTTTCTTGGTGTGTCGCCCCGGTTCCACCGAGGTGGATACACGACGAACGCGGACCTGTTCCAGAACGCCGTCCACGCCGCGATCGTCGACTAGGGACGGCGCTTCCGTCGGCCAGCGTGACCTTCACCGCGAGCGCGTCGTGCCCGAGGGAGCGGGCGGTGTAGATGCAGGGAGCGATCTGCGCGGGAAGCCGCCACGCTCGGCAGCGCCCGCGCGCCTGGCCCCGGCGACCGGATCGGCCGCCCGTTACGTGGCCACCTCGCGCAGCGCCGACTACTCCTCCAGTGTGTCCGGCGACCCCCCGGTCGATCATCGGCCGGCGTCTTCGCCACCCGAGAGAGACGGAATGGACGTTCTCGACGCTATCCAGAGCCGCAAATCGATCCGCGCCTTCCGGCCCGATCCGGTCCCCAGGGAGACGATCGCCAAAATCCTCGAGATCGCGCAGCGCGCGCCGAGCGGCACCAACACGCAGCCCTGGCACGTCTATGTCTGCACCGGGGCGGTCAAGCAGGCGATCACCGACGACGTGTTGGCGCTGGCGGGCAGCGGCGGCGGCGGCAAATACGAGGACTACGACTACTATCCGCCCGACTGGAAGGACGTGCATCGCGACCGGCGTCGCGGCGTGGGCTGGTCGCTCTACAGCCTCGTGGGCATTCCCAAGGGCGACCGCGTCGCCAGCGCCCGACAGGCGGCCCGCAATTTCCTGTTCTTCGACGCGCCGGTCGGCCTGTTCGTGACGGTGGATTCCTACCTCGCCCGCGGCAGCTGGTCGGATGCCGGCATGTATCTGCAGACGATCATGCTGGCGGCCAGGGGCTTCGGCCTCGACACCTGCCCGCAGGCGGCCTGGATCCCGTACCAGAAGCCGGTGCTCAAGCACCTCGGCATTCCCGGGGACCAGTCGCTCGTCTCGGGCATGGCGCTGGGCTACGCCGATTCCACGAAAATCGAGAACACGCTGGTGAGCGAACGCGAGTCGCTCGCCAACGTCGCTCATTACCGCGGCTTCGACTGACGGGCGCGGAGTGGCGCCTGGCGGCGGATTGCGGTGACGGACGCGGCCGCCGCCGCGCGCGCTGCGGCGATCCACGCGTTCCAGAAGAAATCGAAGAGCGGCATCGAGACACCGGGGTGGTAGCTGGACCTTGTCGAGCACCGGCTGAAACGACCGAGGAAGCAACCGGGATGACCAAACGGACGGAACCGGCGCTGCGACGCGGCGCGGCGAGGTCGCCGGTACCGGTGCCATGACAGGCGTGGCCCGACGCGCTGGCCGGCCTGGACGCCGCGTCGCCCGGGCGGAGAACCCGGACATATCCCGAGGACCCGGTCCGTCCTGTACGGGGTCCCGATCGTCGGGCAACCCCTCGGCGTGAAGCGGGTTGGCCGACGGTCGGTCGGGACGCGATCCGAGACCCGCCTCGTTGTGATCGGTCCAGCCGCGCGCGGATTTCATCCGGGTAAAATTCGGCGCGACCGCTTCCGATGGGTCTGGCGGCCGGAAAGCGTCTCCTTCCCGGACAGCCGAACGTCCCGACCACACTCCCCGCCGGCCCCCCCGAAACCCCACCGATAGTGGCCGACCGGGTCCGTCCGGGAACCGGTAGCATCTTTGCTGTCAACACATTGATCCTGCGTCGTTTTTCGATCACGCCGGTGTGACCGGAATATCACGGTTTCGCCCCATTCCGGCCTAGCGAGGGACACACCCCGCTCCTACCTTCCTTCTCGTATCTCCCCCGAACGTGGTTCCCCCAAACCACGGTCGCGCCTCGCGAGAGGCATTGGCCGCCGCCTCATTCTCCCCCCGAGGCGGCGGCCTTTTTCTTTCCGGGCGTGGGCCGCGGGGTTCGCCGGCTTCGTGCCCGGCTTCGTGCTATGAAGCGCGACCCGCCCGAACCCGGCCGATCGCCCGCCCGCATGTCCGTCCTCTCGGTCCATCAGCTCGCCTGCCGGCGTGGCGGCAGGACGGTGTTCGCACGGCTGGATCTGACGGTCGCCGCCGGCCAGGCCCTGGTGCTGACCGGCCGCAACGGCAGCGGCAAGTCGAGCCTGCTGCGTTGCCTGGCGCTGCTGACGC
The DNA here is from genome assembly GCA_945878895.1 of Caenispirillum bisanense. Classification (GTDB taxonomy): domain Bacteria; phylum Pseudomonadota; class Alphaproteobacteria; order Reyranellales; family Reyranellaceae; genus CAMDVZ01. The sequence continues at coordinate 5,751 of CAMDVZ010000189.1, forward strand.
CCACGACTTCGGGCGACATACGCTGGGAAAACAAGCCGGTACGCGCCGATCCCGACGCCTGGCGCGGGCGGATCGGCTGGCTCGGCCACCACGACGCCATCAAACCCGACCTGACGCCGCGCGAGCTGCTGGCGATGGCGGCCCGGTTGCGCGGCGCCGAGGCTGACGGCGATGCCATCGAGGCTGCGCTCGCGGCCTACGATCTGACGCCGCTGGCGGACCGGCCGGGGCGCTATCTGTCGGCCGGCCAGAAGCGCCGCGTCGGGTTGGCCCGGCTGTTGGTTTCGCATTGCAAAATATGGCTGATGGACGAACCCTCGACCGGCCTCGACGAAGCCTCCCAGCATGCCCTTTCTCGCGCCCTCGAGACCCATCTCGTGGCTGGCGGCGTGGCACTTGTCGCCACCCACGACGAGCTGCGCCTGACGCGGTCCGAGAATCTCGACGTCGGTGCCTTCGCCGCCGCGCCGGCCATCGACCCCGACCCCGAGGCATGGTCGTGAGCGGTTTCCTCGCCCTCGTCGGCCGCGACCTGCGGCTGGCCTGGCGGCGGCCGGGCGACGCCGCCCTCGTGCTGGCGTTCTTCCTGCTGGCCGCCTCCCTGTTCCCGCTCGGCGTCGGCCCCGAAGCCCAGCTGCTGGCCCGGATCGGACCCGGCGTGTTGTGGGTGGCCGCCCTATTCGCCGGCATGCTGTCGCTCGACCGGCTGTTCGCCGACGATTTCGCCGATGGCTCGCTCGAACTGCTGGCGCTGGGCGCCGCGCCCCTCGAACTCGTGGCGCTGGCCAAGTGCGTCGCTCACTGGCTGACCACCGGCCTGCCGCTCGCCATCCTCTCGCCGGCGCTGGCGTTGCTGTTCAACCTCGATGGACCGTCGGCCGCCGTTCTGACCCTGGCGCTGGCGCTGGGCACCCCCAGCCTGTCGCTGCTCGGTGGCCTGGGTGCCGCCCTGACGCTCGGTGCCCGTCGCGGCGGTGCCCTTCTGGCGCTGCTGGTGCTGCCGCTGATGGTGCCGGTGCTGATCTTCGGCGTCGGTGCCGTCGAGGCACTGGCGGCGGGCGAGGGTGTCGCCACCCATATGGCGTTGCTGGGCGCCTTCCTGCTGGTGGCGCTGGCAACGACGCCGTGGGCGATGGCCGCGGCGCTGCGCCAGGCGCTGGAATAGGCGTCTGGACAGCAATGAAATAAGCAGCGACAGGAGACGTTATGCCCTCCATGCACGCCCTCGCCAATCCGGCCCGCTTCCTGCGCTTCAGCGCCCGCGTCCTGCCGTGGTGCGCCGGCCTGACGGCGGTCCTGCTGGTGGTCGGCCTCTATCTGGCGCTGGTGCAAACGCCGCCCGACTATCAGCAGAAGGAAACCGTGCGGATCATGTTCGTGCACGTGCCCTCGGCGTGGTGGTCGATGGCGGGATACGGCCTGTTGGCCGTGCTCGGCGCCTCGCTGCTGGTCTGGCGTCATCCGCTGGCCGCCCTGATGGCGCGCGCCGCCGCGCCGGTCGGCGCCGGCTATGCCTTCGTGTGCCTTGCGACCGGCTCGCTGTGGGGCCGCCCGATGTGGGGCACCTGGTGGGTGTGGGATGCCCGCCTGACCTCGATGCTGCTGCTGTTCTTCCTGTTTCTTGGCCACATCGCGCTCAGCCGCGCCTTCGACGAACCCGAACGCGGCGACAAGGCCGCGGCGATCCTCGGTCTGGTCGGCGCGTTGAACCTGCCGATCATCAAGTTCTCGGTCGACTGGTGGAACACGCTGCACCAGCCGGCCTCTGTGGTGAAGCTGGGTGGCCCCGCGATCCATCCAACCATCCTGGTGCCGCTGCTGGTCATGGCGGCGGCGATGCTGATGCTGTTCGTCACCCTGGTGCTGCTGCGCACCGAGACCGAGATCGGCCGCCGCCGGCTGGAAGCGGCCGCGATGGCGGGTGGCTGACGGACGCCGGGTTCGCCCGGGCCGCCAGCGATAGGCGCGGTATCGAGGCTGGCGTATAGTGGCCGTGGACGGCGGCATTGTGCCGGCTCCGTCGTCCACCCATATGGCCGTTACCGAACCAGAGGAGACTGGAACGTGAGCACGCTCAGGGTCGAACTCGGCGAAGACGCGGTGGCGATGCTGGAAGTCCTGAAGGACAAGTTCGGCGTTGCCAACGCTCGCGTGGCGCTGGCGCGCGCCATCGGCCTCGCCAATATCGTGACGGAGACAGCCGGAGACCAGCGCATGGTCGTCGTCTATCCCGGAAACGACGAAGCGCGCAAGGTTTCGATCAACCTGAGACGCTAGCCCTGGCTGGAGACCGGAATGCGCGAGGAAGCGAACCGCACCCGAGTCGCCGACGCCGCTCCGCCTGCGCCGGAGGAGATCGGCGAGCGTTCGCCGCCGACGCCGCCGAGCGTCGACGACCAGATCAAGCTCGACGAAATGGCGCTGCGCAAGGACACTGCCGCGCGCATCGTCGGCATGTTCACGACCGCCAACGCGTTCATTCTGTTGGCGACCACCGTCATTTTCATGTTCGATGTCCACCTCATGGCGTTTCACGGACTGAAAGCCGAGGATCGGCTCATCAATCGCGACATCCTGATGGCCCTGATCGGCGCCACGACGGTTCAGCTCGGCGTCATCATGGTCGCCATCGCGCGCTATCTGTTTCCGAACAAGGGCTGACGCGCCGCGACGCCACGACCCGCGACAGCGGCGCCCGGCGTTCCTATAGTTGGCCCCAGCGTTCCGACCGGAAGGAAACCGTGTCCAGCTTCTTCGCCATGGGTGGCCACGCCGCCTATATCTGGCCCGCCTACGCGGTCGCCGGCCTCGTGCTCGGTGGCATCGCGGTCGCGTCGTGGCGCAGCCGCGTGGCGGTGCGCCGCGAACTGGCGGCGCGCGGGCTCGACCGTCGCGCCCGCGAGCGGACCGGAGGCACCTGACCGGCCAAGGCACCCAAA
>CAMDVZ010000190.1 GCA_945878895.1 Caenispirillum bisanense
GACGCCCCTGTGGTTGTTCCTGTCGACCGGCATCCGCGCGGTGGACCACGCCGTCGAGGACATCTGCTCGCCGCGTTGCAATCCCTATGCCGAAGCCGCCGACATCCACGCGCTGAAGCTGCTGGCGCGCGGCTTGCGCGCGGCGAAGGCCGATCCGTCGAACCTCGCGGCGCGCCAGGATTGCCTGATGGGCATGTGGCTGTCGGTGGTGGGTGGACAGTCCGGCGTCGACAAGGGCGCCAGCCACGCCATCGGCCATATCCTCGGCGGCACCGCGGGCGTGCCGCACGGCTACACCTCGTGCGTGATGCTTCCCTACGTCATGAAGTGGAACAAGAGCGTCAACGCCGACCGCCAGGCCCTCGTGAGCGAGGCGCTCGGGAAGCCCGGCATGGATGCCGGCGATGCCCTGCACGAGCTGATCGCGGGCCTCGGATTGCCGCGGACATTGGCCGAGGTGAACGTGAAGCCCGACCAGTTCGATCTCCTGGCAGCCAACTGCATGCACGACCGATGGACCTATACCAACCCGCGCAAGATCGACGGCCCCGGCCAGATACGGGAAATTCTCGAAATGGCGGCCTGAGGCGCGCAGCGCGCCTCGCCTTATTGCGCGTAGTAGACCGCGCGCACCCGCCACTGGCCCTGATCGTCGCGGCAGGCGATTCCCGACACGGTTTCGCCGCGGTCGCCGGTTGACTCCGAACGGTCGTACTGGCGGCAGAACTGGTCGTTCTTGTTGCGGAACGTGCGGACCGGTTTCACCAGCCCTTCGGCGCCACTGTCGGGATTGCGCCAGCGCACCGGCGTGCCGCTGACTTCCGCCTCCATGGCGCGCTGGAACGTGGCTTCCCTGATCCGGCTATCGGCCTCGAGCCGGGACGCGACACGCGCGTCGTCGCGGTCGGCGACGCGCTGGCCGACAAGGTAGCCGAACACGCTGCCAAGACATACGAACGCGAACGCCGCGGCGATGGCGCGCGGAATCCACGCCGGACGGGTCGGCGCGGCGGACACCGCAAAGTCGGGCGCCGGCAACGCGGGCATCGGGCCGTGCGTCGCGGGCGCGAGCGCGGCTCGCAGCAACGCGCCGCTTTCGGCGAACGCCTCGACGCGCGCCGGCAACGCCGCATCGGTTTCCAGCGCGCGCTCGAACTCCGCGCAATCGGTCTCGTCGAGATCGCCGTCGAGATACGCAATGATCGTCGCGTCGTCATAGGCGGTCATGACGGGTCTCCTCGGAAGCGGCGCGCGGCGCCGTCCCGTCCACGAAGTCGCGCAAGGCGATGCGCGCGCGCGATGCGGCTGGTCAAGGTGCCGATCGGCAAATTCAGGGTGTCGGCGGCTTCCCTGTAGGAAAGCCCCTCGACGGACACGAGCAGCAGGGCGGCGCGTTGCTCTTCGGGCAGGCGGTCGATGAAGGCGCGCACCTTCGCGAGGGTCATGCTGGCGACCAGCGCGCGCTCGTTGTCGGGCGCCCGCAGGGTGTCGGGATCGACCGGTTGCAGGTGCGATCCACGCACGCGGCGCGACTGGATGCGGTTGAGGTGGATGCTCTGGAGGATGCGGTACATCCAGCTGTCCAGCCGGGTGCCGGCCTGCCACTGCTCGATGCGACCGATGGCGCGTTCGTAGGCCGCCTGCACCAGATCGTCGGCCTCGTCGAGCGATCCACTGAGGCCAAGCGCGAACCGTCGCAACCGCGGCTGGAGGGCCGTCAGCGCGTTCCAGAGGTCCGGTGTCATCGTTGTGGCGGTGGCCATCGCGCCGACAATGTCGGCGAAAAGCCGCCGTCGCGACAACGATTCTATTTTTCCGCGTCGCGGGAAGCGACCGGTCGCTGGCCTGTTGTCGTCTGGCCCGGACCATCCCCATCCGGTTGGCCGCGACCATCCGTCGGGCTAGACTGGGACCATAGCGACGGAGCGCTGATCGCCATGCCGACTCTCTGCCGTTCCCGACCGGACATCGCCGACCGCGTTCGTCGGTCTCGTCGCCATGCCGTGCTGTCGTCGCTGCTCGTCGTCGCGATTCTGGCCACGTCGGTTGCCCCGATCACGCCGGCCGCCGCTCAAGGCGGTGGTGGCGGAGGCGGTGGCGGAGCGGGCGGAGGTGGTGGTGGAGCAGGTGGTGGCGGAGCAGGTGGAGCTGGCGCGGGAGGTCCGGGAGGTGGGCCCGGCGGCCCGGCGGGTCCAGGTGGTCCGGGGCAGGCTGGAGGTCCGTCGGGCGGGCCGAATGCCGCCGACGTTTCGCCGGCTGCGTCGGATCTGACGCCAGCCGAGGAGGCCGATCTGATCAGGCGCGGCTGGGGCAAGCCGGGCAAGAAGTAGGCGCCGCGCGATGGTTGGGGAGGGTTTTCGTCGCCGGTGTCGACGGACTGCGGGTGCGGGATGGACAGTGGCACTCATCGTTGGGTGGACGTCCGGTGCCGTCGCGCCGGCGCTGGGTCAGGGGGCGACCCTCGCGGCCGACGACGCGGCGAGCGTCGCCGTCGCCCGGGAGCGGGCGCTGGAGACGGCGCCGAGTGGTGGCGTCGTCGTCTGGCGGGGAAACCGCCCGGATGTCGACGGCGCGATCACGCCGAAACGCACCTACGTGGCGCGCAACGGCATGTATTGCCGGGAGTTCGAGGAGACCACGCGCTCGCCGCGCGAGACCACGATCCAGACCCGGCTGGCCTGTCGCGGCGAGGCCGGCACGTGGACGCTGATCCGCTGACGGTCGTCGCCACCGCGAGACCAACGAAAAAGGCCACCCGATCGGGTGGCCTTCGCGGTTTCGGACGCTGGACGAGCGGTCAGGCGGCCTGCTGAACGGCGATGCCCTTGTCGGCGAACACCTGCTGCAATTCACCGGTCTCGAACATCTCGCGCACGATGTCGCAGCCGCCGATGAATTCGCCCTTCACGTAGAGCTGGGGGATCGTCGGCCAGTTGCTGAATTCCTTGATCCCCTGGCGGATCTCCGGGTCGGTCAGCACGTTCACGCCCTTGAAGCGCACGCCGATATGGTCGAGCACCTCGACCACGGCGGCCGAGAACCCGCACTGCGGGAACACCGGGGTTCCCTTCATGAACAGCACCACGTCGGTGGCGCTGACTTCGTCCTGGATGCGGCTGCTGGCATCGCTCATGTCGGTCACTCCTCGCGATCGTCGCCGGTCGCGCCGCGACCAGCCCTGAATGGTTCCAGTCTAGTCCCTAACCGGCGTTGGGCGCCAGCGTCGTCAGTTTCAGCGCGTGCAGTTCGCCGCCCATGCGGCCGCGCAAGGCGGCGTAGACGAGCTGGTGCTGCTGGATGCGCGATTTGCCCGCGAATGCGGTCGATACCACCGTCGCGGCATAGTGGTCGCCGTCGCCCGCGAGGTCGTCGATCCGCACCTCGGCACCGGGAATGCCTTCTCGGATCAGGGCGGCGATATCGTCGGCGGCCATCGGCATAGGGGGTCGGTTCCTCGGTTCAGGCCTTGCCGGCCATGTAGTTCGGCATCCAGGCCGCGTGGGTGCGGCGCAGGTCCGCGACCGATATGGTCAGCAGACCCTCGACTGTCAACGTGTCGCCGCCGGACTGGCCGAGCGGGCGGACCGGTACGCCGGCCGATCTTGCCGCCGCCGTCACTGCCTCGGGGGCGTTGGTGGCCAGCAGGTAGCGGGCCTGGTCCTCGCCGAACAGGAAGGCGTGCGCGGCGCAGCCGGTGTCGGCGGGGATGGCGATCGACCCGCCCACGCCACCTGACATCGCCATTTCCGCCAGCGCGACCAGCAGGCCACCGTCGGAGAGATCGTGGCAGGCGGCGATGCGACCGGCCCTGATCTGGCCGCGCACGAAATCGCCGGCTCGGCGTTCGACCGCCAGATCGACCGGCGGCGGCGGACCTTCCTCGCGGCCATGGATGTCCCGCAGGAAGATCGACTGGCCGAGATGGCCCGCCGTGTCGCCGACCAGAAGCAGGGTTAGCCCGGCCTCGCGCAGGCCGATGTCGACGCAGCCGTTCACGTCGGGCCTCAGACCGACGCCGCCGATCACCGGTGTCGGCAGGATCGCGCGGCCCTCGGTCTCGTTGTAGAGCGACACGTTGCCCGACACGATCGGGAAGTCGAGCGCCGCGCAGGCCGCCGCCATGCCGACGATGCAGCCCGCGAACTGGCCCATCACCTCGGGCTTCTGCGGGTTGCCGAAATTCATGTTGTCGGTGCACGCCAGCGGCAACGCACCCGTCGCGGTCAGGTTGCGCCATGCCTCGGCCACGGCCTGGCGGCCGCCGGTCTCGGGATGGGCGGCGCAATAGCGCGGCGTGCAATCGGACGTGATCGCCAGCGCCTTGCCGCCGCCGTCGGGCACCCGGATCACCGCGGCGTCGCCGCCGGGACGGATCGCGGTGTTGCCCATGATCAGGTGGTCGTACTGCCGCCAGATCCACTCCTTGCTGGAGAGATCGGGGCTGCCCGTCATCTTCAGCAACGCCGTCCGATAGTCGGCCGGTGGCGGCACCGCGTCGGCGGCGAGCGGCGCGGGCAGCGGCGTCTCGCGCCATGGCCGCTCGTAGACCGGCGCCTGCGTGACGACCGGCGGAATCGGAATGCTGGCGACCACGTCGCCGTGCCAGCGCAGCACCATGCGGCGGGTGTCGGTGAGGCGTCCGATGATCGCGAAGTCGAGTTCCCACTTCTCGAACACCTTGCGCGCCATCTCCTCGCGGCCGGGCTTGAGCACCATAAGCATGCGCTCCTGGCTTTCCGACAGCATGAGTTCGTAGGGGTTCATGCCGGGCTCGCGCATCGGCACCTTGTCGAGCTCGATCTCGACGCCGAGCTCGCCCTTGTCGGCCATCTCGAAGGACGACGAGGTCAGGCCGGCAGCGCCCATGTCCTGGATGGCGACGATCGCGTCGGTCGCCATCAGTTCGAGACAGGCTTCCAGCACCAGTTTCTCGACGAAGGGATCGCCGACCTGCACCGTCGGGCGCTTGCTCTCGCTGTCCTCGTTGAACTCGGTCGAGGACATGGTGGCGCCGTGGATGCCGTCGCGGCCGGTTTTCGAACCGACATAGACCACCGCGTTGCCGAGCCCCGCGGCGGCCGAATAGAAAATCCGGTCGGCCGGCACCACGCCGACCGTCATCGCGTTGACCAGGATGTTGCCGTTGTAGGCGCGGTGGAAATTGGTCTCGCCCGCCACCGTGGGCACGCCCATGCAATTGCCGTAGCCCGCGATGCCCGCCACCACGCCTTCCACGAGATGGCGCGTCTTCGGGTGCGCCGGGTCGCCGAAGCGCAGCGCGTTGACGTTGGCGATCGGGCGGGCGCCCATCGTGAAGACGTCGCGCATGATGCCGCCGACGCCGGTCGCGGCACCCTGGTAGGGTTCGATGAAAGAGGGGTGGTTGTGGCTTTCCATCTTGAAGATGGCGGCCTGGCCATCGCCGATGTCGATCACGCCCGCGTTCTCGCCTGGCCCGCAGATCACCCAGGGTGCCGTGGTCGGCAGCTTTTTCAGCCACACCTTGGAGGATTTGTAGGAGCAGTGTTCGCTCCACATCGCCGAGAAGATGCCGAGCTCCACCATCGTGGGATCGCGACCCATGATGGCGAGAACGCGCTGGTACTCCTCGGGCGACAGGCCGTGCTCGGCGACGATCGCGGGCGTGATCCAGGGTTCGTTCGGCAGCTTGACGGGCGGATTGGACTCAGATGCGGTCATGGCGCGGCGTCCGTCGGGTTGGCGCGGGCGGGAAAGGCGGGCGGGGCGCGAAGGTTCAGCCGAGTGCTGCGACGAGGCCGTCGAACAGGCCCTTGCCGTCGGTGCCGCCGAAGCGGGCCTCGATGGCGTTCTCGGGGTGCGGCATCATGCCGAGCACGGTCTTCGTCTCGTTGAACACGCCCGCGATGGCGGCACGCGAGCCGTTGGGATTGCCGCGCGAAACGTCGCCGTCGGCGTCGCTGTAGCGGAACGCGATCTGGCCGCCATCCTCGATCCGCTTCAGCGTGTCGTCGTCGGTGAAATAGTTGCCCTCGGCGTGCGCCACCGGCACCTTGATCACCTGGCCGGCGCGATAGCCGGAGGTGAACAGGCTCTGGCCGGTCTCGACCCGCAGATGCACGTCGGCACAAACGAATTTCAGATGGGCGTTGCGCATCAGCGTGCCCGGCACGAGACCGAGTTCGGCCACGATCTGGAAACCGTTGCACACGGCCAGCACGGGCGTGCCGGCTTCGGCCCGCGCCTTGACCTCGCGCATGATCGGCGAGTGCGCCGCCATGGCGCCGCAGCGCAGATAGTCGCCGTAGGAAAAGCCACCCGGCACCACGATCAGGTCGACCTTCGGCAGGTTGCTGTCGCCATGCCAGACCATCGCGGGCTTGTGGCCGGAACTGAGCTCCAGCGCGCGCGCGATGTCGTTCTCGCGGTTGGTGCCGGGGAAGACGACGACGGCGGATTTCATCTCTGTTCGTCTCGCTTGGGATGGTGCGTGGGTTCCATCGTCATCCGACATTCAGTTTGACCAGCAGATAGCCTTTTTCGGCGATCGCCTTCTTTGCTTCGTCGTCGCTGAATCCGATCCGGCGTTGACCGGATCCGGAGACGGTCTTGACGAACTCCCAGGCGACGGACCGACCGAGACCTGCGCGAGCCGGCGGCTTCGGTCCGTTCGTCACCGCGAACGTCAGGCGAAACCCCGGCGCGCGAAAGATATGGAATTCCGCGCCGTTCGGCCTCGACTGGCGACCGCTGCCTGGCGTCCGTACCACGGCGCCGATCCAGTCCCGGGCGGTAGTGCGCCGTTCGAGCATGTCCGGTTCGCTGTTGGCTGGCATGGCGTTCACCCTCAGTAGCTCTCGCCGAAGATTTCCCGATAGTACAACGATTGCTCGGCCTTGTTTGCTTTCCACGCCGTAACGAGTCGAATGTCGGAAAACTCGTTGGCCTCCGTATAGACAACCACGACGACGTGCGCGGCGAGCCCCAGAATCTTGAACCGCCAACCGTCTCGCGGGTCCGACTGGACCTCGATTTCGATCGTCGGCCGGCCAAATGCGTCCGGCAGCGCGGCCAGATCGACACCGTGGTTCCGTCGGACGAGTCTCCGCTTCGCGTCGTCCCACGAGTAGCGCCGGCCATCGACGACACGCTCGCCCACCCGACGCGGCGCCTAGCCCAGCAGCTCGACGCGGTAGTTCTCGATCACGGTGTTGGCGAGCAGCTTGCGGCACATCTCGTCGAGGCGGGCCTTGGCGGTGGCGGGATCGCCGTCCGTCAGGTCGAGCTCGATGAACTTGCCCTGGCGGACCTCCTCGACCTCGGGGAAACCGAGCCGGTGCAGCGCGTCGCCGATGGCCTTGCCCTGGGGGTCGAGCACGCCGTTCTTCAGCGTGACGTGGACACGCGCCTTCATGTCGCTCTCCGGACTTACTGGACGGTGAGGGGGCCGCGCGGGTCGCCCGCGCCGGGATCGAGCAGGATGCCCAGCCGCCGGGCCACTTCCTGGTAGGCTTCCTCGACCTTGCCGAGGTCGCGCCGGAAGCGGTCCTTGTCCATTTTCTCGTTGGTCTTCAAGTCCCACAGACGGCAGCTGTCGGGGCTGATCTCGTCGGCGAGGATCACGCGGACCATGTCGTCCTCGTAGAGCCGGCCGAACTCGACCTTGAAGTCGATCAGGCGGATGCCGATCCCGAGGAACAGGCCCGACAGGAAATCGTTGATGCGCAACGCCAGCGCCACGATATCGTCGAGGTCCTGGGGCTGGGCCCAGCCGAACGCGGTGATGTGTTCCTCGGTGATCATCGGATCGCCGAGCTGGTCGTTCTTGTAATATAATTCCAGAATAGAGCGCGGCAACTGCTGGCCCTCGGGGATGCCGAAGCGTTCCGACAGGGAACCCGCGGCGACGTTGCGGATCACGACTTCGATCGGGATGATCTCGACCTGGCGGATCAGCTGTTCGCGCATGTTGAGACGGCGGATGAAGTGCGTGGGCACCCCGATGTCGTTCAGACGCGACATCAGATATTCCGAAATCCTGTTGTTGATCACGCCCTTGCCGGTGATCGTTCCCTTTTTGGTGTTGTTGAACGCGCTGGCATCGTCCTTGAAGTACTGGACGATGGTGCCAGGCTCCGGTCCCTCGAACAGGATCTTGGCCTTGCCTTCGTAGATGCGGCGGCGGCGGCTCATGGCGTTCTCCGGGCGCGACCTTGCCGGCTGGTCGCGAATCTGAAATCAGGCGCGGGTTCTAGCAGGGTGTCGTGCGGCGGCGCAACATGGCCATGGTGTCGCGTGTGGACGGATGGGTCGGAAAAATCACGTCGATTCAAGGGGTTTTCAGAAATATGACGCATCTGTCATCTTGTGCGGCAAGCCGCGCTCGATTAGGGTTCGCTCCAGTTCCGCCATATCCTTCGGGAGCTTGCCGTGTCCGTCCAACAGATCACCTACGACCGTGCCTACGACGCCGTCGCCCCCGACGATTTTCCGGCCATGATGGTCGCCGCCCGCTATGGCCGGCGCAGCGACGCGTTCGATCGCATCATCTCCCAGACGCACGATCATTTCTGGGACCCGCTGGATCCGGCCTACATCGATTTCAGCGTGCCATTCGACCTGAAGACGCAGCCGTTGCTGCCACTGGAACATATTCTGGAGCTCAGGACCTCAATCGCGGACCGGCTCACGGAAAGCCAGAAG
>CAMDVZ010000191.1 GCA_945878895.1 Caenispirillum bisanense
GCAACTCCCGCGCCGACAGATCCCTCCGTGTGATCCCGATTGCCTGGCCCATCGATGACTGCCTCCGAACGCTGTGACGGCAACACAGAATCAGCGGTCACCACATTCCGCAAGGGGCAGAGAGTCAGGAACTCCGCTACCTGGTATGATACGGCGTCAGCCGCAGGTCCGAGGCCGCCATGAGCTTCAGCACTTCGGCGAACACGAAGCTCTCCAGCAGCGCGCCGAACGGGCCGCGATCGGCCTTCAACCGGTCGAACGTCAGTCCGCGCGCGGCCGCCAGAAGGCCGGAATCGAGAAAGTGCGGCTTCGGCGTCTTGCCGATGCGCTTGAGCGCGTTGGTGAACCAGGGCTGCACCGTCGCGACGAGAAACACCTGTTCGAGCAGCCCGACATAACGCCGAGCCGTCTTGTGGTCGATGCCGATGGCCTCGCCGCGCCGCGCGTAGTTGACCAGCCGACCGGACTGTTCGGCCAGCAGCCGCGTGAATTTCGGCAGCTCGGTCGCCTTCGCGATGTCGGCGATGTCCCGCAAGTCGCGGGTCACGATCGAGGCGAGATACGACCGCGCCCAGTCCTGCCGCCGCCGCTCGCTGTCGCGGCCGATCATCTCCGGGAATCCGCCGGCCAGCACGAGCCGGACGAGATCGTCGCCGACGATCGCGTCGCGCCGGCTCCGGAGCGTCCCCCCGAAGAGCGATTCCAGAAAGGTGGGTGCGCCGCCCCGCATCTCCGCCCGAGCCAGCGGCAGCAGCAGGATGGTCTCGATGCGGCCGGCGAGGCTGTCGGCGACCCGCGGCGGGGCGAGTACGTTGGCCGAGCCGGTGAGCAGGAACCGACCGGGCCGATAGTCCTCGTCGACCGTCTTCTTGATGGCCAGCAGCAGGTCGGGCGCGCGCTGGATCTCGTCGACGACGGCCCGGTCGAGGCCCCGGACGAAGCCGACCGGATCGGACCGGGCCGCCGCGAGGGCCGTCTGGTCGTCCAGCGTGATGTAGGTTCGACCGGCTTCTCCCATCTTGCGGACGAGCGTGGTCTTGCCGGCCCGGCGCGGCCCCACGATCAGGACCACGGGGGTATCCGACAGGGCCGTTGCCAACCGCCGCTCGACAAACCGCTCGAATATGGTCCTCGCGCGGTCCGTCCGGTCGGAACGACTGGCTTCGGCTAATCAGAATTATGTGGTCGGCTGATCAGGAGCCAAGGGGCGGCTGATCAGGAGTACGAGGCCGGTTGATCGGGAGCCATCGTCCCGCGATCCTTAACCGCGGAAGGGCAGTATCGGTCCGTTGGAGGGCTGCGGGGCACCGGGCCAGGCTGGATCTGGCGACCTCGGCGCCGGGTCGGCGGCCGACAAGACCGGGGCATCCGGCGCCGCGTGGCCGGCGATAGACGTCGCCTCGACAAGGGGAGCGAACCGACAGTGTTCCGTGGCTGGTCGAGGGAAAGGAAGTATGAAAAGGTGCACTTGCGAGTAGCGCGCGTCAATTCGGGATGTTGGGTATCGGCGGCCGGGAGGGCAGCAGATGGGAGGCAAGGATACCAAAGGGGCCGCCGTGCCGCAGGAACCGCGGCGCAACCGGCTGCGTATGAGCGAACCGTTGCACCGGTTCTGGGTTGGGCTTCTGGTCTGTAGTGGACCGAGCGTCCTTTATCCTGTCGCGTTGTTCTGGTCGGTGCCGACCGTTGATGATTTCTGGTACTACCTGTCGATCGAACTGAGTTGGTCGTTCTCGGCGATCCTGATCCTGCCACTGGCTGGCGCGCTCTTCGCGACCACCATGGATCCTCGCGTCCTGCTCATGTGGTCGTGGTGGCGCCGCCGTGCGTTGTCTGCCGTGATCGGCCTGGGGGTTGTTCTGATCGCGGTCGCCGTGTGGAAGGATATCGATTCGATTCCCAATCCCGACCGCGTCCGCCAATCGACTAACCCTGCATTCCAACGCGACTTGATCGCGCTCGACCGCCGCCTGCGCGACACCAGGTCGTTTGCCAAACCTGTCGACCTCGTGGCGTCGATACCGCGCGTCGTCGCCTGCCGCGCCGCCGAACCGGCCGTGCTATCGAAAACAACCAAGGTCTCGGCGGACAAGGCGGGCACCGTCGAGGACTGGTCGTACCACAAGCATCTTTACTATTGCGGCTTGCGCGATCTGTTGACGCAGAATGGGCTCGCGTCGACAGCGCCCGTTTATGACGGCGCGTCGCGGACGCCGGTCGCCTATGTCGCGGCGCTGCTGAACTTCGTATTCGGCGCGATCATCTGGAGTACGCTCTGCTGGATCATCTTCCTTGCCCTTTTCCATCTGCGCGACGTGCGCAAGGCGGTGATCTATGTGTTTGTCTCGTGGATGGTGGTGATATCGCTGTGGTTTCCGACGCGCCTCTACAGCGAATGGCAGTGGTGGTACGGCGATCTTCGCCACGTCGCCGTCGCCTACCCGGCTTTCATCGTCCTCCTGACGGTCGCGGTCATTCTTGCGACGTTACTGGCGGTGTGGCTCTGGATACGCAGCGGCAAAGATCCAGGGGCCGTGATGGGCAGCGTGTACGGACTGATCTCGACAGTTTGCACTGTCCTCGGGCTATTCTACACCGAGGTGATTGCTGCGGGCTTCGGGATATTCTCCTCGCTGGACGGCGTCTTTCTCGTTCTGCTTGGTTGCGTCGTCACTGCGGTTCTGGCCGTCTACGCGAAGGCGGTCGTCGACGGTCTTTCGCGCGACGATCCGCCCGCGTCACTCAGCATACAATGATTCGGGGGCTCGCGGCATCGGCACTTGCGTGGTTGATGTACCGGGTCATGCAATCGTCTCGACGTTTCCAGGCAACGGCGGGTGATTCTTGTCGGTTACGTTTGTGGCGAACACGGACGATTGGCTGGTCGGCGGCGCGGCCGGCGATGGCGGCTACAACCAGGCGTGGGGCGGCGACGGCCTCGACACCGCCAGCCATGCGGTCAAGACGGGGGCGGTCGTGGCGAGCCTGGCGGGCGCGTGAGCCTGTGTCGGGGGCGTCGCGGCGTCGAACCTGCGCGATGTCTTCAATTCGGTCGAGAACCTCGTCGGCGGCAGCGGCGACGATGTGTTGACCGGCGACGCCAACGCTAACACGCTGACCGGTGGCAGCGGCGCGGACCAGCTCCGTGGCGGCTGCGGCGCCGATCTGTTCGTCTACCGCGGCCACGGGGATTCCAGCGGCGTCGACGGCTACGACACGGTGGCCGACTTCGAGACCGGCCTCGACCGGATCGACCTGCGGGCCTTCCAGAGCGATGCCGACCATTTGGCGATCCTGTCCTCGGGCGGCGCCACGGCGCTCTACCTGCTCGCCGCGCCCGACGCCGTCCCCGCCGTGACGATCCTCGCCATCTCCTTCATCGGCGCCGACGCCCTGACCACCGCCGACATCGTGTTCTGACCGGTGGGCCGGGGCGGTCCATCGCCGATGGGATTCGGTGTGGATGGGGCGGCATGCGGTGGCGAAACGGTCGCGGTGGAGCCGTCTGCCGCGGTGCCTGGAAATGGCGGGATTCAGCCGTTTTTCGCCGCCGGGAAATGCACCGGGGCGACCAAACCGGTGCCAAACGGTGATTTTCCGGGTGTCGCGCGATACGTGTATTAGATTGCGAGTATGGCCGTCTAGAAAAACGACCGGAGAGGGTGTATGATCCACGCAAGCCATTGAAATATATAGTATATTAGTTTTACCCGGATAAAACAGATGCCCCCGTTTACGCCCCGGAATCGACTCCGGAATCGTCGTTTTCGCCTTTTTCCGCGTGCTCGCCGACTCGCCAAAAAGCGGCTAGATTCCTGTTTTTGTCCGGCTTTTAGCCCTTTCCAGCATGCTCTTTCGCATCCGCCGACCGGGTCCAGTCGACGACGAATCGCGCCACCGACTCCGGGTCGTCGAGGTCGAGCCAGGTCCGGTCGCCGTCCGCCCGCCAGTCCGCCCGCGGTGCGGCCACCGCCAGCAACCCGCCATCGCCGGCCGCCCGCAACGGCTTGTCCTCGGCCGCCCGCCAGACCTCGATCTTGTGGTGCGGGCGGGCCGAAAAGCCCTCGACCAGCACGAGGTCGACCGCTTCGAGCCGCGCCACGAGGGCGTCGAGCGACACCTCGCCCGCCTCGTGCCGCTCGCGCATCAGCGCCCAGCGCAGGTCCGAGGCGACGATCACTTCGTGCGCGCCGGCCTTGCGGTGACGCCACGAATCCTTGCCCAGCGTGTCGACGTCGAAGCCGTGATGCGAGCGCTTGATGGTCGACACGCGCAGGCCCGCCACCGCCAGCAAGGGAAGCAGGCGCTCGATCAATGTCGTCTTGCCGCTGCCGCTCCAGCCGACGATTCCCAGCAATTTCAACGTCCTGTCTCCGCGCCGTCGACCAGCGTCAGCCGCGATCTGTCGCCCGCGCGCGCCAGCACGCGCCCGACGATGGCGGCGCGCGGCGCCTCGCCCTCGCCACGCAGGCGTTGGAGCAGCGCGGGTGCTTGTGCGGCAGCGATTCCGATCAGCAGACCGCCGGCGGTTTGTGGATCGAACAGCAGGTCGTGACGGTCCGACAGCGCCAGCCGCGTGCGCAGGTCGATCGAGCCGCGGATCGCCTTGTGGTTGGCCGGCGCCAGGGTGCTGGCGTAGCCGAGGCTCAGGCACTTCAGCGCGCCCTCCATCGCGGGCAGCGCCAGCAGCGACAGCTCGGCATCGAGGCCCGAGGCGCGCAGCATTTCCAGCATGTGGCCGCCCAGCCCGAAGCCCGTAACGTCGGTGCAGGCGCGGACGCCAGCGGCGCGCGCGAGGCGCGAGGCGGGGCCGTTCGATGTCAGCATCGACTCCAGTGCCGCCTCGATCCACGGCCCGCACGCCTCGCCCATCATGTCGGTGGCGAACAGCACGCCGCTGCCCAGCGGCTTGGTCAGGATCAGCGCGTCGCCGGGCTGCAATCCGCCCTTGCGCAGCAACGTTTCCGGTACGGCGAGGCCATTGACCGTCAGGCCGATGCCGGGCTCCGCACCCTCGATGGTGTGGCCGCCCAGCAGCACCGCGCCCGCCCGATCGAGCTCCTCGGTCACGCCGCGCAGCAGGTCGGCGAGATCGCGTTCCTGCAAGGCGCTGGCGCCATGGCCGACGATGGCGGTCAGCAGCGCCGAATGCGGTCTGGCGCCCGAGGCATGCAGGTCCGACAGCGCGTGGATGGTGGCGATCCGGGCGAAGCGCCAGGGATCGTCGAGCAGGGCGCGCAAATGGTCGACGCTCTGCACCAGCGCCTGGCCCGCCGGCACCAGGATGGCGCTGGCGTCCTCGCGTTCGGCCAGACCGATCGGCACGTCGGCGCGAACAGGCACGGAGATGGCCGCCAGCGCCCGCGACAGCGCCTCGCCGCCGATCTTCGAACCGCAGCCGGCGCAACGCATCGGCGCCATCGCGACCGGCGCCGCGGTCGCCATTTTCATCGGTCGCGCTTGCGCGGCCCGGGCTGCCGGCGTCAGCATCGACAGCGGTTCGCGATGGTCGTCGGCCGGCAGTTGCAGCATGCCGGTCTGGATCTCCGGCTCGGCCATGCGGCCGTTGGGGCGCAGGTTCTGGTACATGCGCATCCAGCGCCGGTCGATGCGTTCCTTCCACAGCCAGACCAGCAGGCCACGCGCGGCCGGCAGCCAGCGGTGCGAGACAACGGCGTCGCGGTAGCCGGTCGAGACCAGCGCCAGCACGTTCGATTGCGGCGCGTGGGCGCGCAGCGGCCGGTCGGGCGTGGCGAGCAGGTTGGCGGCAAGGGTAACGCCCTGGCGGACCGCGTGAACGCCCGATTTGGCGAGCTTTTTCGGACCGAACGCGGCGATGTCGCCGGCCGCGAAGACCTCGGCGTGGGTGCGCGACTGGAGGTACTGGTTGACCATCACGAAGCCGCGCTCGTCGAGCCCGAGGCCGGTGTCGCGCAGCCACGCCGGCGCACTCGCCGACGTGGTCCAGATCGTGGCGTCGGCGTCGATGCGCGTGCCGTCGGCCAGCACGACGGCGGCGGGCTCGACCGAAACGACGGGCTGGCCCAGCCGCAGCTCGACGCCACGCCGCGCCAGCTCGCGCTCGAAAGCGCGCCGCACGCCGGGTCGATGGCCGGGCAGGATGCGATCGGTGCCGGAGACCACCACGAAACGGGCCCACGAATCGTCCTCGACGGCGTCGTCGCCGCCCTGGCGCAGGCGGGCGGTCTTGGCGAGACCGCGCACGCGATGCTGCAACGACAGGCACAATTCGACGCCGCCGGCGCCGCCGCCGACCACGACGATGGTGCGCGTCCGGTCGGGGCCCAGCGTTCGTTCGAGGGCGGCCCAGCGGCGGCGGAAGGCGGGCACGGGCTTGACCGGCAGCGCGTGGTCGGCGGCACCGGCCACGCCCGCCAGGTCGGGCGTCGAGCCGATGTCGAGCGACAGCTTGTCGTAGGCAAGGGCGCCGCGCTGGCCACAATGGATGGTGGAGCCGGCGAGGTCGATGCCCCGGACCTCGTCGTGGATCATCCGGGCGCCCGCCGCGCGACACAGCCGCCACAGATCCACGAAACAATCCTCGACGTGGAACTGGCCGGCGATCAGGCCCGGCAGCATGCCGGAGTAGGGCGTCATCGCCTCGCGCGCGACCAGCGTCAAACGCACGTGGGCGGGCCGGCGCAGGGCGGCCTGGCGCAACACCTCGACATGGGCGTGGCCGCCGCCGACCAGGACGACGTCGTATTGGGGACCATGGGCGCCAAGCATGCGCCGGGGGTAAGCGGCGGGCGGCGGCGCGTCAAGCCGGTCGCGGGAGGCACGACGGGCGGGCGGGGCGGGATGGCGGCGCGAGGGCGCGGCGGCGATGAAAATCGGGCGATGGAAAGAGCATGCTGGACGGGGGTGCGGAAAGGACGGGAATCGGTTGGAATTGGTACGTTTTCGTCCCGGGAATCGTCGAAAATGCGTCGATTTCGACGCCATGATTCGGGCTGTTTCAAGGCTCCGGAAGGGCCGAATCGGGGGTCGAATTTCATCCGGGTAAAATGCATAAAGCTGGTCCGGGTGGCGCCACCCTCAGGCCGCGGCGCGGCGGCCGATGTCGGCTAGCAGGGTGATCAGCCGGGCTACCCTGTCTTCGGGGAACACGTCCTCGGGGCCGTGCGGACCGATATCGATGAACGGCGATTCATAGAGCGCGGCCGGCTCCATCACCCCGCGCTCGGTCAGTTGCTCGACGATCATGCGCACGAACTCGATCTGGTCGGCGCTCGGCGACCGGTCGTTCACGAACTCGCCGAGCGCGGCCACGACCGCCTCGCGCTCCAGCCCGACCAGCGAGCGGATGAAAATCCCGAGGCCACCGTCCCTGGCGCGCGCCAGATGGTCGGCGGTGCCGATGCCCGACCCGGCCAGCACCTGTTCCAGCGCCGCCAGATCGACCGTCGTCAGCGCCAGGTTGCGGCGCACTTTCTGGATCGCCACGGTATCGAGGTGCGCCACGAGGAACTGCCGTACCTTGGCCTTGTAGCGCTCGAAATCCATGCCGGTGCCGACCGCGCCCGGGGGGAGTTCGGTCCCCTCGCCGAGCGTGTCCTCGAAATCGGTGTAGACGATCTTCTTCTTGCCGCGCTCGATCAGCTTCACCAGCGCCCGCAGGCGGCGGCGCGCGACCTCCAGCATCGGCGCGGTGACGTCCTGCCACCACTCCTCGCCGCCCATCGCCTCGATCGGCACCATCTGGTCGCGGATGGCGGGAATGGCGGCCTGCAACGCCAGCGCCTCGGCGATGGCCTGCACGATCCGCTTGAGCCGCTCGAAGCCCGGCTCGGCCGCCAGCACGCAGAGTTGCAGGCGCAGCATCGTCGGGTCGAAGCGCTTGGCTTCCTCGTCGTCGTCGACCAGTTCGGTCGGCAGGCGCGCGACCTCGCCCGCCAGTTCGCCGAACCCGGCCTCGCCCAGCCGCCCCCAGGCGTCGGCGACGCCGTATTTCTCGACCAGCTTGCGGCGTGGCTGGACGCCGAAACTGTCGACGTTCATGGCCGCGATCTGGCGATGCAGCAGGTCGGCCGCGTCGTGGCGCAGGTCGGCTTCGGTCGGCGGCCCCTCGTAGCCGTCGCGTTCCTCGCCGAGCCCGCGCGGCGTTGCGAGCTTGAAGGTCGCCGTCGCCATCTATATATTCCGACACGTCGGAATATATAGGAAACCCCCGATGAAAACGAACCCCGAGCGGCTGCGCCCGACCGAAGCCGCCTTCGTGGCCGGCGTCGCCCTGCGCGACGTCAACCGCGTCATCGACGAGGACATCCTGCCCGCCGGCCTGTGTTCGCGCGACGAAGGACGCTCGGTGCTGGCGCTGGCCTGTCCGCTGATCGGGTTCTATTTCGCCGGCGCCGACCGCCTGACCGCCGGCGAGCGTCTGGTTGCCATCCGCCGCACCGACGCGCGGCTGCGCCGGTTCCCCTCGCTCGCCCGCGCCGCGCGGGCCGGCGCGGACTGGACCCGGCGCGACGCGCTGCTGACGATCGATTTCGGCGCCTTCGTGACCGGCGCCAGCGACCGGCTGGAACGCCTCGCCCTGGCGCGCGCGCGGGTCGTCTCCA
>CAMDVZ010000192.1 GCA_945878895.1 Caenispirillum bisanense
AACACGACGCCACCCAGCATCGACATGTTGCGCACCCCGAAAATACCGGCCACCACGGCGTTGGTCACCGGCACGGTGCTGAGCCAGAAAAAACCCATCGCGATGCCGAACGCCCACGCGGTCGCCGTCGTGATCGGCGTGAAGACGAACAGCGCGATGGCGATGGCTCGGCCGGCGTAGATGGCGGCCAGCAGCCAGCCCTTGGGCATCTTGTCTCCGAGATGGCCGGCCAGGAACGAGCCGACGATGTTGAACAGGCCGACCAGCGCCAGCACCGTGGCACCGGTCGAGCCCGAGAGGCCCCGATCGACCAGGAAAGCCGGCAGATGCGTGCCGATGAACACGACCTGGAAACCGCACACGAAGAAGCCCAGCGACAACAGCCAGAAGCCACGATGGCCGGCGGCGGCGCGCAAGGCCTCGGTGGCGGTCATCTCGGTGGCGGCGGGACCGGCCGGCGCTTCCCGGGCGGCAAGCGATAGCGGCAGCATGAGTGCCGCGAGCGAGGCCAACCCCAGTAGCGCGACCGCCCAGCCATGTGATTCCATGACGGCCTGGCCGACCGGCAGCATGAGGAACTGGCCGAACGAACCGATGGCGCCCGCGATCCCCAGCGCCATGCTGCGTTGCGCCGGTGCCACGGCGCGGCCGACGGCGCCGAACACGATGGCGAAACTGGTGCCGGCGAGGCCGATGCCCACCAGCAGGCCGCAGACCAGCACGAAGCCGGTCGCGGAGGCGATGGTCGCCATGCCAATCAGCCCGAGGACGTAGAACACCGCGCCCAGCACGATGGCGCGCTGGGCGCCGTAGCGGTCCGCGATCCTGCCGGTGAAGGGCTGGGCCGCCCCCCAGACGAGATTCTGCAGCGCGATCGCGAAAGCAAACACCTCCCGGCCCCAGCCGTTGTCGCTGGACATCGGCGCCAGATAGATGCCGAAGCCATGCCGGATGCCGAGAGCGATGGCGAGGATGGCGCAGGACGCCGCCAGCAGGATCCAGACCTCCCGCCGCAGGCCGCCGACAATGGACGCTTTCATGGCTTTTCCCCGGTTCGGCCCGCCGCCCTCGGGGTGCATCGACCGTTCGGACGACACAGCCATCGCCGGTTTTCCGCCGCAAGGGCGAACTTGTACCAACGGCCCGCGTCGCGGGCATCGGCGTGTTGTCGCGACGATGCCCGTGCGTCAGAGTACGGCGCGCGTGCATAGTCGGGGAACGTATCGCCCATGGCCGGCAAGACATTGTTCGACAAGATCTGGGACCGCCACGCGATCGCCGATCTCGGCGACGGTTTTCATCTGCTGGGCCTCGACCGGGTGCTGGTGCACGACCTCTCGGGTGCGCGGGCGCTCGAGGAGGTGGCGGAGAAGGGCTACCCGGTGGCGCGGCCGGAGCTGGTGTTCGCCACGCCCGACCATGCGGTGTCGACGAAGCCCGGCCGTACCGAGGATACCTTCCCGGTCGGCGGCCGGCTGGTGCGCGGCATGCGCCGGCGCACAGCGGCGCTCGGCATCCGCATGTTCGACCTCGGCCAGGACGGCAACGGCATCGTGCACGTGATCGGGCCGGAACTCGGCATCAGCCTGCCCGGCGCGATCATTGTCTGCGGCGACAGCCACACCTGTACCCACGGCGGCCTCGGCGCGCTGGCCTTCGGCATCGGATCGAGCGAGCTGGTGCATGCGCTGGCGACGCAAACCCTGGTCCAGCGCCGGCCACGCGCCATGCGGCTGAACTTCGAGGGCGCCTTGCCCGTCGGCGTCACCGCCAAGGACATGATCCTGCACGCCATCGGTCGGCTGGGCGTTGCCGCCGGCACCGGCATTGCCGTGGAATACGCCGGCTCCGCCATCCGCGCGCTGCCGGTCGAAGCGCGCCTGACGCTCTGCAACCTGTCGATCGAGATGGGTGCCAAGATGGGCATGGTGGCGCCCGACGACGCGACCTACCGGTTCGTCGCCGGCCGCGATTTCGCGCCCAAGGGCGCGCTGTTCGAGCGTGCCGTCGCGGACTGGCGCACCCTGCCGTGCGATCCCGACGCCGTGTTCGACGTCGAGCATACGATCCACATGGCGGACGTGGCGCCGCAGATCACCTGGGGGACCAGTCCCGAGCACGTCGTGGCGATCGACCAGCCGATTCCCGATCCGGCCCGCGCGCCCGACGCGGCGCGGCGCCGGGCATGGGCGGCGGCGCTGGAGTATCAGGGGCTGGAGCCGGGCAAGCCGATCGCCGGCACGCCGGTCGACTGGGTGTTCATCGGCTCCTGCACCAACAGCCGGATTTCGGACCTGCGGGCCGCCGCCGCGGTCGCCAGGGGGCGCCGGACGTCGGCGCGGGTGACGGCCTGGGTGGTGCCGGGATCGGAGCGGGTGAAAAAGGAGGCCGAGGCCGAGGGGCTGGACCGGGTGTTCCGCGACGCCGGCTTCGAGTGGCGCGAGCCCGGCTGCTCGATGTGCGTGGCGGCGAACGGCGAGACGGTGCCGCCGGGCCAGCGCTCGGTGTCGACCTCGAACCGCAATTTCACCGCCCGCCAGGGACCCGGCGCGCGCACCCACCTCGCCAGCCCCGCGATGGCGGTCGCCGCGGCGATCGCCGGCGCCATCGCCGACGTGCGCTCGATCTGAGGGGGAGCGGAGCATGGACAAGTTCACGAGGCTCGAAGGCGTCGCGGTGCCCTTCCTGCGCGCCAACGTCGACACCGACATGATTATCCCCATGACCCGGCTGGTCGGCACGACGCGGGCCGAGATCGAGGCGGGCTGCTTCGAGCTGCTGCGGTTGCGGCGCGACGGCACCGAGGACCCCGATTGCGTCTTCAACCAGCCGGCCTTCCGCGGCGCCCCGATCCTGCTGGCGGGCGACAATTTCGGCTGCGGATCGAGCCGCGAGGCTGCCGTCTGGGCGCTGGCGGGCATGGGCGTGAAGTGCGTGATCGCGCCATCCTTCGGCGACATCTTTTTCGCCAACTGTTTCCAGAACGGCCTGCTGCCGGTCGCCCTGCCGATGGCGGAAATCGAGCGGCTGGCCGAGGAAACGCGCGCCGCCCCCGGCAACGCCCGCGTCACGGTCGATCTGGAACGCCAGGTCCTGGTGTCGCCGCGCGGCCGCGAGATCGCCTTTGCCATCGAGCCCCGGCGCCGGACCGCCATGATCGAGGGTCTCGACGACATCGGCGCGACGATGACGATGGGTGCCGACATCGCGGCGTGGCAGGCAAGGCAGCGGGCCGAACGGCCCTGGATGCTGCCGGACGGCGCGGCGCCGGGGCAGGAGGGCCCGTCCTGACGCACCGCGGAGCTGCTTGTGCAGCTCGTTCATCGCGACTGGAACAAACGCTCGGGCAGTTCGCTTTGGCGGATCATGGATTTCAGCGTGCCGGGGCGAATGTCGTCCCCGCCGGGCGACGACAACGTCACGAGCGCCATCTTGCCGCCGGGATATCCCCTGAAATGCCGGTGCGACCCCTTCTGGCGAACGAACTCGAATCCGTTCGCGAGCAGGATCCGCTCGAAATCGCGATATTTCACGCCGCGGCCGATGCACCGCCCACGGGCATGTCGTAGCAAGCGCGTTGCTTGTCGTCGCGACTGGTCAAGCCCACGCGCAGCATTCTGAATACGAGCCTGGCGCGCTCGAACCACGGCATGCGCCGGTTCAGAAGACGTGCCCTGTCGGCCGCCGGAAGCCGTCCGACTTCCTCGAGGTAAAAGTCGATTTGTTCGCTCAGCTTCTCCCGCGCGTCGGGGAATGAATCTCCCTGCACGGCAAGATCGTAATCCACGCAAAAGGCTTCCCATCCTTCGGGACCGCCTTCCGCGTAACACAGGACCACCTTGTTTCTCACGTCGGCCTCCAACCTTGTCGCGTTGCCGGGCGAATGCCGTCGTTCCGGCGGCCTTCTTCGGGAAGCTCCCCTCGATCATATAACAAGCAACTCATGCGGCGCAGTTCTATGGCTTGATCAGATCGACATACATGAGCGGCTCCGACGATGCGTCGATTGGCGGGCGTATCGAGCATTGTAAAGCCGACGTTTTCATAGAGTCCGACCGATCGCTTCTTGGCATCCACCACGATCAACCGGCAGCCGACCTGGGAGGCCACCTGGTCGCGCACGATGCCGATCGCCAGATTGACCAGCGTTTGACCGAGACCACCGCGATAGTCGACATCGACGGCGAGCCGGGCCAGCTTCACCGTTGGCAAATGCTGATGGGGAAAGCTCGCGGCTTGCGCATCCCGGGTCAATTGACCCTCGATCGTGACCTGTCCGCAAACAAGCGTGACGTAACCGGCCAGCTTGTTCCCTCGCCGCGAGTCGAAAGCGCCATACGTGCGCGCGAGACCGGCCTGGTGGAATTTCACCGCGTCGCGTTTGGCAAAGGTTTTCAGAGGTTGGAAATCGGCATGCCCGAGAGAAAGCCCGGCGAGTTTGTCGCCGGGCTCTATCGGACGGATATCCAGCTCCGCGTCGATCATCGCGACGGGCGCGAAACCTTGATCCGCAGGACGCCGTTTTCGCGCAGTTGCTTCGCCAGCGCCGACCCGGCCGCGGCGCTTTCGCGGGCGGCCGCCTTTGGCTTGCCGTGGCGGATCTGGTTCGTGAACTTCAGCGCGTCTTCCTGCGTGAGCCGGACGCTCCCGAAGGTATGCGAGATAATGGCCATCGTACCCTCCCGTCGCCGACGCGCGACCGCCGCGGAGTCGGTTGCGCCATCATTGTGTTGCCGCCAGGGCGAATTTCCGCCGCCGGAGCGGCGCCTCGTGCGGCCGCTGGATACCATGAAAGCCGCCAGGGCTGCCAGTTCCCCGGCTCCCGACCCGCAGACCGGTCGGAAACAAACGGCAACGATCCCACCCTACCGCCGCACCCGGACATCCCCGTCGAGGCTGTCGGGCACCGGCGGCCCATGGCGGTCGCGCCGTGCGTAGGGGTCGCCCTCGATGTGGCGCAGCGGCGCCGACACGTAGACGCCGGGTTCCAGCAGGTCGCGCGCGACGCTGGCGTGGCCGCCGACCGTGATGCCGGCACCGATCGACACGCCGGGCGAAATGCACGACATGGCGCCGATGTAGGTGTTGTCGCCGATCGACACGCGGCCATCGATGCGCGCGCGGTCGGGACCGACGCGGGCGTGGATGTAGCCGTGGGTCCAGATCTGGCTGCCCTTGCCGGCCACGATGGCGTGGACGCCGATCCGGATCGAGCGGGTGACGTCGATGGCGTGCGAGGAGGTGATCCGCCCGCCCCGCTCGATCCACAGACAGGCGGCCGCCTCGCCCGGTCGTGGCCGGCGCGCGCCCGACACGATGTTGCGGTTGCCGAGCGACGCGCCCTCGGCGAGGAACAGGCTGAATGGGCCGCGCACGATGTTGGCGGCGCCGATCCAGGCGCCCCGTCGCATGCAGACCCTGGGGCACGACAGCACCGTCAACGCCGCGACGCGGGTGCCGGGGCCCATGTAGAGACGGCCGACCGAGACGAGCGACGGGCCGATTCGGGCCGAGCGACCTT
This sequence comes from Caenispirillum bisanense, assembly GCA_945878895.1. GTDB lineage: Bacteria > Pseudomonadota > Alphaproteobacteria > Reyranellales > Reyranellaceae > CAMDVZ01. The sequence goes on from CAMDVZ010000192.1 coordinate 5,522, forward strand.
GGACGCTGCCGGACGCGTGAGCGGCGGCCTCACGCCAGATAGGCCAGCAGCGGCGCGAAACCGAGCGGCAGGGTCGCATAGGCGCGGCGGAAGCGGATATCGGCGCGTCGCAGCATGATCATCTGCGCCAGCACCGCCATGGCAGTCGCGCCGGCATAGAGCAAGCAGATCGCGATCAGGGAGAGACGGTCGACGTGCGACACTAGGCCGCCGATCGCCGCGAAAGCCGCCATCACGGCAACGACGATCGGCGCCACGCGACCCGCTAGCAATTCACGACCGACGAACATCTCGACGTTGGCGCTGAAAATCCAGAAGGTGGTCATCGCCGCGATCGCCGGGAACACGTGCGCGGCGTCGCGCGGATCGACGCCGGTGCCGTGCACCAGCCACGGCGCGGCGACATGGAACGCCAGCGTTATGGCGCAGGCGAACGTCACGATGAAGATCGTCCAGAGGGCGAAGACGGAGTCGATCCGGTCTTTCGACAGCCGGTAGACGCGTTGGAAGAGCCCGGTCGTCGCCACTTGGTGGACGATCAGCAGGACCGTCGCCAGACGCAGACAGACCGAGAACAACGCCACGTCGGCCAGCGTCAGCGCCTTCGCGATGACAATGCGTTGCGAGCCCGACAGAGCAGACAGGATCAGACCGTTGAGCATGATCGGCCAGCCGATCCGGATCGCCCGCACGACCAGGTCCCGCTCGAGCGTGGCCCCGCGCGACCACGCGAGCGCCACCGCCGCGCCGACCGCGCCGGCCGACAGGACCGCCGCCGCCCAGGTCATGCCAGCGACGTTGGCGCTCCCGAACAACCACAGGATCGACGCCGATAGCGTGAACGCGAGGATGGCGGCATGGTCGAACCAGCCCGCGACGTGGATATGGCCGCGGAATCGCACGTAGCCGGTCGCGGCTAGCTGAAAGGCGAACAGGCCGCAGGCGAACAGGCAGAGAGCCCACGCGGCGCCGGCGCCGGCAACGACGGCACCCGCGCCAATCAGGAATCCCGCCAGCGCCGACCAGCCGCAGATCGCCGCCAGCAATGGCTCGGTGTGGCGCTCGCCGTCCACCAGATGCATGCGGGCTGCCGCGCCCACGACGCCGAGGCCCAGGATCCCGGCGCCGAACAGGCCGACGCTGAGCGCGAGCTCGACGGCGCCGTACGACACTGGATCGAGCAGGCGCGGCAACAGCAGGACGGCGCCGAAGGCTAGCCCCTTGGCGAGGCCGAACGAGGCCAGAAAGGTAATCCCGCGTCGCATCCGGGCGAGGGTGATGGGCAGAGCAAACCTCATTGGGTCGAGGAGTTTGATGGTGTGAGCGGCGCTTCGACCCATGGTCCGCCCGTGCACCAGAACTGGCGCGTCCCCAAAGCCGCAACAACCCAGTCACGCCGAAGTGCGTTGGCGCAGACGAACGTCGGGATCCAAGTCGTCTGGCACCGACAAACCATGGCGCTCACGCAAATTGTATGGATTACCACCGATGTATCGGAGGCGTGCCGAAACGTAAACGCCAGGTTCCAATAGATCGGTGGCCACGCTCGAGTGGCTTCCGACTGTAATTGAGTTACCTATGTTTACGCTTGGCGAAATACAGGACATCGCGCCGATGTAGGTATTCTCGCCAACAGAGACTCGGCCGTCAATGCGAGCCCGCCCAGGACCGCTATGGGCGTGGACGTAGCCGTGCGTCCAAATTTGGGAACCCTTGCCAGCGAGGGTAGAGTTCTGCCGAATTCTAATGCTGCGAGTTACATCGATCATGTGCGACGCTGTAATCTTCGCCAACGAGCCCAGCCAAAGATAGCTAACCGCCTGCCCAGAAAGGGGCGCCCTAGCACTGACGACTACATTTCGGTTGCCGATCGAAGCGCGCCGATCCAAATAGAGCCCAATCGGACCTCGAACGAAATTCATATTACCAATGCCCGAGCAGTGCCTCATTAGCAGTTTTCGGCACGAAATGACGGACAGATGGCCGATAGTGGCTCTCGGTCCCATAAAGAGACGATCAACCCATATGATCGCAAAACCGATCCTCGCAGACGGGTGAATGCGATGCCCGATCAGGCTCAGCGCGCAGGGCTTAAGCATTCTCGGTAAGAGTAGACAAGCCAGAGCCGTGGCATATTTTTTGATCATCGATTCACCCTTGTGCGGGCCTATGCGTCGAGGCAGCGTTGGCATACGTTCGAGGTAACGACAAGCTTGATGATCTCGATCGGCGCAGCGGGTTCGAATTTTGGAGCTGTGCTTCCAGCGATAACGGGTATCGCTAATTTTGACCGATCATTGTCCTATATACGCACGATGATTCGATGATAGAGAATCATCCCATGTAGTGTTCCGCCACAATATTCTCGGCGCGCTCTAGGCGGAGGCAAAACTGTGAGGAACAGCAAATATGAAGTCCGCTACGCGTGCCATTCTGGCTTACTATCCAGTCCGGTTGACTGTCAGGCTTTTAATTGTTTTGCTTGAATCGTTCGGTCGGTTTGTCAGCTTGGCGCGGCTGAAAGCCATTGCGCCGCATGCAATCGATACCGTCTGTCATTGGTCGGTGGAATTAAAGTACCCTGAACGAGTCTCGTTCGGTCGACGAGTTATCATCGGCCCCAATTGCACGATCGGGGCTGCTGGAGGTATTGAAATTGGAGACTACGTCCGGCTCTCGAAGGGCGTCCTAGTCGAAACTGCAGGCTTGGATTTCAATGTGAAGCCTCATTATCCGCACGTAACCAAGGCGATCCAGCTAGAACGCGGTGTTTGGATAGGTGCTGGGGCGATGATACTAGGTGGCGTCACGATTGGCGAAGGCAGCATCGTTGGTGCTGGCGCCGTTGTTACGCGGGATGTTCCACCGTTCACCGTGGTCACAGGGCCGAGCACCCGCATGAGGGCTCGCGTAAGAGGCGAGTGGTTTGAGAACTGACGCCCAGTTGGCGGACTCATGTGGTTACATTCATACACGCGCCGACGAGAACTATTGAACCGGGGCCGAGATCTGTGTTCGCCGCATTTCCTAAGAGTTCGTCCGAAGAGTTC
>CAMDVZ010000193.1 GCA_945878895.1 Caenispirillum bisanense
GAAAGCCTTCTCCATCGCGTTGGCGGCGCCGAGAAGATGGTGGTCGCCGCGGAAATGGCCGACGACCTGGAGACCGAACGGCATGCCGGCGTGATCGGTGCCGCAAGGGATCGAGATCGCCGGGTTCGTCGCCAGCGTGATGAAATAGGTCGGCGCCAGCCAGTGATAGTAATTGCGCAGTTTCTTGCCGTTCATGGTGTCGAGATAAAGCTGCGTCCACGGGAACGGCGTCACGGGCACGGTCGGCGCGATCACGAGATCGTAGTCGCGGAACGACTCCTGGAACTTCCGGAAGATGCGGGTCTGCTCGGCGTGCGCCCAGGCGACGTCGGCGAGCGACATTTTCGCGCCCATCTCGTAGTTGGCGACGATGTTGGGGCCCAGGCTGTCGCGCCGGCGTTCGTAGTCGTCGCGATAGCGGGCCACGAAGTTGACGGCGCGAATGACGTCGAAGCAGCGGTCGGCCTCGCCGAAATCGAAGTCGATCTTGTCGACCCGCCGGAACAGATGCTTCATCGCCTTGACCTTGGCGCGCATGGTCGCGCGGATCCCGGTGTCGACCAGGCACTGGCCGAAATCCTCGGTCCACGCCACGCGCAGGCTGCCGGTATCGACGGGAAGCGGCTCGGCGAAGGCATCGCCGTCGGCGTCGTAGGAGAGCGGGTCGCGATCATCCATGCCTGCCTGGGCGGCCATCAGCAGACAGGTGTCGGCGACAGTGCGGCCCATCGGTCCGACGACGGAAATCGGCGTCCAGCCCAGACCGCGACGCTCCACGGACACGATGCCGGGCGAGGGCCTGAATCCGACGACGCCGTTGACGGCCGCCGGTATCCGCAGCGAGCCACCGGTGTCGGACCCCGTGCAGACCGGCAGCATGTCGGTCGCCAGCGCGACCGCCGAGCCACCCGACGAGCCGCCGGCGTTCAGCTTCGGATCGAACGGATTGCCCGTGGCGCCCCACACCGGATTGCGGCTGTTGGCGCCGGCGCCGAACTCCGGGACATTGGTCTTGCCGACGACGATGGCGCCCTGGGCGCGCACCCGGGCGACCATGGCGTTGTCGGCGGCCGGCACGAAATCGCGGAAGAGCGGCGACCCATAGGTCGTCAACAGGCCCTCGGTCTCCTCGAGATCCTTCACGCCGGTCGGCAGCCCGTGCAACAGACCCAGGTCGTCGCCGCGCAGCACCGCCTTCTCGGCGGCTTTGGCTTCCTTGCGGGCGCGATCGACGCACATGGCGGTGACGGCATTGACGGCGGGATTGAAGGTCGCGATCCGGTCGAGACAGGCTTCCAGCAACTCGACCGGCGAGATTTCCTTCGAACCGATCAGGCGGCGCAGCTCGACGCTCGACAGCGTCGGCAGGGTTTCGTTGGCTGGCATCGGTCCGGTCCTTGCAATAGCGGGAATGGCGTCGCGCGGCGCCACGATGGCAGATTGCCCTGCCGGCACGCGAGCGTGTAGCGTCTCGACCGGACGGGCAGCCATGTCCGGTCGAAATTCCGGGACGGAGAGCGACATGATGAAACGACGAATTCTCGGCGGTCTGGCGATCGCGGTCGCGGTCGGGCTGGCGGCGCTGCCGGCGCAGGCGCAGAAGGCGCAGGACACCTTGCGCATCCTGTTCCGCGACGCCGTGCCCAACATCGATCCGTACTTCAACGCCCAGCGCACCGGCCTGATTCTCGGCCACCAGGCGTGGGACATGCTGGTCCACCGCGATCCTGCGACGTTCGAGATCAAGCCATCGCTCGCCACGGCGTGGAAGCTGGTCGACGAGAAGACGCTGGAGTTCACGATCCGCAAGGGCGTGAAGTTCCACGACGGCAGCATGCTGTCGGCCGAGGACGTCGCCTACACCATCAACATGGCGTCCAATCCCGACAGCAAGGTCGCCACGCCCAGCAACTATGCCTGGATCGACAAGGCCGAGGTGACCGGTCCCGACACCGTGACGGTGCGCATGAAGCGCCCGACGCCCGCCGCGCTGGAATACTTCGCCCTGGTGGTGCCGATCCATCCCAAGGCCTATCGCGAGCGGGTTGGCCTGGAGGGCTTCGCCAAGGCGCCCATCGGCGCCGGACCCTACAAGATCGTGAAGCTCGAGCAGGCCAAGGAAGTCGTGTTCGAGCGCTTTGCCGACTACTGGGCCGACAGCCCCAAAGGCAAGCCGGCGATCGGCAAGCTGCACGTGCGCTTCGTTCCCGACTCCGCGACCGAAATGACGGAACTGCTGTCTGGCCGCGCGGACTGGATCTGGAACCTCAATCCCGATCAGTTCGGCGACGTCAACAAGATGCCGACGCTGCAGGCGATCCGCCAGGAGTCGATGCGGATCGGCTACCTCTCGATCGACGCCGCCGGCCGCAGCGCGCCGGGCAATCCGCTGACCAACCTGAAGGTTCGTCAGGCGATCTGGCACGCCATCGATCGGCAGACCTTCGCCGAAAAGCTCGTCACCGGCGGCTCGCGCGTGCCACCGGCGCCGTGCTTTCCGAGCCAGTTCGGATGCGACGCCGAGGCGGCGGTGAAATACGCCTACGACCCGGCCAAGGCCAAGGCGCTGCTGGCGGAAGCAGGGTTCCCGAACGGGTTCACGATCGAGCTCGTGAGCTACGTGCAGCCGACCCAATGGGTCGCGGCGGTCCAGAACTATCTCGCGGCGGTCGGCATCACCGCGAAGATCACCCACCTCCAGGTCGCCGCGGCGATCGCCAAGGCGTGGCGCGGCGAGAACCCGCTCTACATGGGCAGCTGGGGCAGCTACTCGATCAACGACGTGTCGGCGATCATGCCGGTCATGTTCGGCGGCGGAAACGACGACTATGCCCGCGATCCCGAGGTCAAGCGCCTGCTCGAGGAGGGCGGCTCGACCGCCGACCCGGCCAAGCGGAAGGCGGCATACTCGGCCGCGATCAAGCGCGTCACCGAGCAGGCCTACTGGTTGCCGCTGCCGACCTACGTCAACACCTACGGCTTCGTGAAGACGCTCGACTTCAAGGCCTTCCCGGACGAGCTGCCGCGGTTCTATCTGGCGAAGTGGAAGTAGGACGCGCTCAGGGAACGAGAAGGCACTCGACCATGCCGTCCGGACGCTGCCGCATCGGGGGCGTTTCGGACCGGCAGCGCTCCTCCGCCATCGGGCAGCGGGGATGGAACCGGCAGCCCGGCGGAATGTTGGCGGGATCGGGCAGGATGTCGCCGAGACCGACGTCGGGCACGCCGAGGCCGGGCTCGGGCGTCAGCACCGAGGCGAGCAGGGCCTTCGTGTAGGGGTGTTCGGGCGCCGCGAACAGCCGGTCGGTCGGCGCGCGTTCGACGATGCGGCCAAGATACATGACGGCGACTTCGGTGGCGACGTGTTCGACCACCGCCAGATTGTGGCTGATGAAAAGGTAGGTCAGCTTCAGGTCGGCGCGCAGTTCGGCCAGCAGATTGAGAATCTGCGCCTGGACCGACACGTCGAGCGCGCTGGTCGGCTCGTCGCAGACGACGATGCGGGGGCGCAGCACCAGGGCACGGGCGATGGCGACCCGCTGGCGCTGGCCGCCGGAGAGCTGGGCCGGTAGCCGCTGGCCCATTTCGGTGGTCAGGCCGACGCGCTCCAGCATCTCGTCGACGCGGCGGGCGATTTCGCTCCGCTGGATGCCACCCTGGGCCGACAGCGGAAGGCCGACGATGTCGCGCACCCGACGCAGGGGGTTGAGCGAGGCGAAAGGGTCCTGGAACACCGGCTGGATAAGGCGCGCGCGGGCGCGCCGGTCCATCGAAAGGGCATGCTGGCCGTCGACCAGGATGTCGCCGGATTCGGGCTCGAGCAGGCCGAGAATCAGGCGGGCGAGGGTGCTCTTGCCGCAGCCGGACTCGCCGACCACGCCCAGCACGCCGCCCGAGGGTACCTCGAAGGACACGCCGTCGACCGCCACGACGTGACGGTCCGGCGCCATCAGGCCGCCGCGGACCCGGAAGGTGCGACGCACGTCGCGGACTTCGATGGCGGGGCTCACGCGGCGGCTCCCGTCGCGTTGCGGGTGTCGCGGTCGCGCCGGCCGGCGCCGGCGCGGTCGGGACGATGTCGCGGGTCCGGTCGCCTGGCACGTGAAGGGATTGACATTGAAAATCTATCAATGTATATTAAAATTAATTCCAGCCAGCATGCCGAGATCGAGCGATGTCGAGCAGTCACCCAACCATAGTCCGTCCGCGGGCCGATTCGTCGCGCGCGGCAACCACGCCCAAGCGTGCATCGAGGCCGAAAAAAGAGCCCGGCAACTGCGTTGCGGCAACCATTCCGCCGCGTCCGGTGCCGGATATCCGCGTCGACCCCGAGGAAATTGCCGACGAGGCGTATGCCACGCCGGCCCGGCCGATCCTGTCCCGCGCCATCGCCGGCGCGCTCGGCGACGTGGCGGGGGGCGAATGGCGCCAGGGAGGCGGTATGGGCGAACCGCATGGCGGCCGATGACGCGGCTTCTGTCGGCGTTGCTCGGGCTGGCGTGGCGCTGCCTGTCATGGCGTCGCTCCCGCACCGGTCCAGCCGGGTTCGAGGCGGCACAGCATGGCGTGTCCGGCGCCGACCGTCCGGCGCGGGATGATTCCGGCGCAACTGGCGTTGACCTGGCCGCAGCGGTCGCGGAAGGCGCAGCCCGCGAAGCCGGGCGCGATGCGCGGCACGACGCCGGGGATCGAGCCCAACGGCGCGTTGCGCGCGACCTTGCCCGGCACCGGCACGCAGTCCAGCAGGCCCCGCGTGTAGGGATGGCGCGGCGCGGCGAACAGTTCGGCGGTGGGGGCGCTTTCGACCACCTCGCCCGCGTACATCACCGACACCCGGTGGGCGACGCGCGCCACGACGCCGAGATCGTGGGTGATCAGCAGAAGCCCGAGCCCGAGATCGCGCTGCAACGTCGCCAGCAGCCGCAATATCTGGGCCTGGACGGTGACGTCGAGCGCCGTGGTCGGTTCGTCGGCGACCAGCAACTCGGGATCGCACATCAGGGCCATCGCGATCATCACGCGCTGACGCAGGCCGCCGGAGAGCTGGTGCGGGAACTGTCCCAGGCGCAAGCCGGGGGCGGTGATGCCGACCCGGCCCAGCAGCTCGGCGGCGCGGTCGGTCGCGGCGGCGCGCGTGGCGCCCTTGTGGCGGCGCAACACCTCGGTCATCTGCGAGCCGACCGTGTAGGCCGGGTTGAGGCTGGTCATCGGCTCCTGGAAGATCATCGCCATGCGGTGACCGCGCAGGCGCGACATCGCCGTCTCGCCCATGTCGCGCAAATCGATGCCGTCGAACGCCAGACGATCGGCCGAACGGCGGGCGCCGCGCGCCAGCAGGGACATAACCGCCAGGGCGGTTACCGACTTGCCGCAGCCGGATTCGCCGACCAGGCAATGGGTTTCGCCACGCGCGACCGTCACCGAGGCACCGCGCACGGCGGCGATCCTGCCGCCGAACTCGACGCGGAGGTTCTCGACTTCGAGCAGGGCCGCGCTCACGGGTCGGTCCTCGTGCCGAACATGTCGCGCAGGCCATCGCCCAGCAGGTTGATGCCGAGCACCAGCACGAACAGCGCCACGCCGGGGATCACGATCACCCAGGGGCTGAAGAACATGTACTCCTTGGCCTCCGCGATCATCAGCCCCCACGAGGGCAGCGGTGGCGGCACGCCGAGACCGAGGAAGGAGAGCGCGGCTTCGAGCAGGATCGCCAGCGCGATTTCCAGCGTCGCCACGACCACGAGGTGGCTGGCGATGTTGGGCAGGATTTCGCGCGCCAGGATGTGGAAGCGCGAGGATCCCGCGCACCACGCCGCGGCGACGAAGTCGAGGTTTCGCACCTGCATGGTGGTGCTGCGTGCCACCACCGCGAAGCGGTCCCACAGCAACAGACCGAGCGTCAGGACGAGCAAGGTCAGGCTGCTGCCCATCAGACCCACGACGGCGAGCGCCACCAGAACCACGGGGATCGACAGGCGGGTGGTGATGGCGAACAGCACCATATCGTCGATCTTGCCGCCGGCGTAACCGCCGATCACGCCCATCGCGATGCCGATGACGGCCGACACGATGGTGACGGTGACGCCGATCAGGATCGAGATGCGCGCCCCCCAGATCAGGCGGGAAAGATAGTCGCGGCCGAGCTGGTCGGTACCGAGCAGATGGGCGGGGTTGTGACCCTCCATCCAGAACGGCGTCAGCAGGCGCTTGGTCAGGTCCTGCTGGAACGGGTCGTGCGGCACCAGCCAGCCCGCGAACAGGGCGCAGAACACCGCGAGCCCGACGATGACGGCGCCGACCCAGGTGGCGATCGAGCGCCAGCCCCGCAGCGGACCCGAGACGACCACGGCCTCGCTCATGCGCCGCGCAGCCTCGGATCGAGCACCGCGTTGAGGATATCGGCGAACATGGTCAGCGCCACGTAGATCACCGCCAGCACCAAGACCACGGCCTGGACCACGGGGAAGTCGTTCTTGCCGATGCTTTCCCAGGCCAGAAAGCCTACGCCGTGCAGGGCGAACACCGATTCGATCACGATCGAGCCACCCAGCATGAACCCCAGCTGCACCGCGGCGATGGCAACGACGGGGATCGCGGCGTTGCGCAGCGCGTGCTTGAGCAGGATCGAGGCACGCGACAGACCCTTGGCGCGCGCCGTCCTGATATAGTCCGACCCCAGCGCCTGGATCATGCCCGCCCGCGTCAGCCGCGTCAGCGCCGGCACGGCGGAAAACGCCAGCACGATGCCCGGCATGACGTAGTGTTCCCACGAGCCGGTGCCCGAGATCGGCAGCCAGCCGAGATGGAGGCCGAGCGTGATCATCAGGATCAGGCCCAGCCAGAAGCTCGGCATCGCCTGACCGAGCAACGCCACGGCCTGTACCGCGCGGTCGGCCCAGGTGTTTTCCCGTACCGCCGCCAGCACGCCCATCGGCAGCGAGATCGCGAGCGCGATCACCAGACCGGTGAGTCCCAGCGACACCGTCACCGGCATCCGCTCGCCGATCAGGGCCGCCACGCGGGCCTTGAAGAAATAGCTTTCCCCGAAATCGCCCAGCAGGGCGCGCCCGACCCAGTCGAAGAACTGGATCACCACCGGCCGGTCGAGCCCATAGGCCTTGCGCACGGCATCGACGTCCTGCTGGGTGGCGTTGGGGCCCGCGATCGAAATGGCGAGATCGCCCGACAGCCGAGTCAACACGAACGCCAGCGTCAGCACCGTGGCGGCGACGAGGACGGCGACGATCAGTCGGCGGAGGAGGAAACGCAACATGCCACGTTACCTTAGGAGCCGACCGCCTGTCGGAGCAAGCGGGGACTTTCGGTTCGTCGGCGCAATCGGCTGAACGTGGCGCCGGGATATCGGCGCGGACTCGACCCGGCGGAAACCTCGCCGGAACGACAAAATTTGGAGCGCGCCACTCATCGGCGCTGACCTTGGACAGATGACATCCAACGATGCTCTCCTGCCCTTCTCCCTCGCGTTCGGCAGGGCTGTCCGGGGAAATCGTCGATGGCGTCCAAGGCCCCGCAAGGGCGAGCATCTTCGGCCTTGTGGTCGGCCAACGCTCCAGCCGGGAAAGGTGCTCTGCCGCAGCAATTCCTCCTTCTCCCCGCGAAGGTCAGGGGCCGCAAGCGGCCCCGAGGGAGAAGGTGGCGCGTAGCGCCGGATGAGGGGCTTCGCGGCGTGGCAAGTGGCACGTTCTCGCGAGAGTCGACGATGTCGAGCAAACGCAGCGAAGCCCCTCATCCGTCCTTCGGGCACCTTCTCCCTCGGGGCCGCTTGCGGCCCCTGACCTCCGCGGGGAGAAGGACAGAGTCGTTGCGGCAGCGTGATTTCTTGCTGCGGGAACGCGCCGCGACCGCGAGCCGGTAGCCAAAGTTAACGCTGATGAGCGCGCCCCTCCAGTGGCGCATCGCCGCCGCCGCGTGAGGCGTCCTTGACGCTCGCCATGAGCGTCGCTGGAGCGGCGCGCTCATGGGCGGTGGGCCATCGGCAAGGTTTCCGTCGATCGGACCGCGGAACCGGAGTCGGATCGGCGTTCACCCGATTGCCCTGTTCGGTTCGTCGGCAAGGCGAGTTTGACGACGATGAACCGTTCGTGATGCGTGGGCGGGTGGCGGCGACGCGGAATGTCGCTACGGTGTGGGTCTCGCCATGTCTCCCCCGGAGCCCGATGCCCCCGACGCCCCGTCTGCTCGCCCTCGGCACCGCCGTGCCGCCTTTCGTGCTCGACCAGACCAACGTCCAGGCGCGCGCGGCGCATCTGCTCAAGCCGCACATGGACCTCGAACGCCTGCTGCCGGTGTTCGCCAATGCCGGCATCGACCGGCGCTATTCCTGCGTGCCGATCGACTGGTACGCCGAGCCGCACGGCTGGGCCGACCGGACGAAAATCTACGTCGAGAACGCCGTCGCGCTGCTGGAGCGCATCACGCTCGACTGTCTGGCGCAGGCCGGTCTTTCGACCGACGACATCGACGCCATCGTCGTGGCTTCCACGACGGGGATCGCCACGCCCAGCCTCGACGCGCTGATCGTC
>CAMDVZ010000194.1 GCA_945878895.1 Caenispirillum bisanense
GCCGCCACCATCGTCGTCGTGTCGAGAACCAGCCTCACCAAGCCATATTGGATGCGCCAGGCAATATTGCAAGCGATATTGCCTGTCGCCGTCGGCCGGACATCCGGGGCGATGCGGCGTAGCGATCAGGCACGGCAGCCCGAGGAGCAAGGACCGTGGGCACGATGAACAAGGATCGGGAACACAGTCGCTATTCACGTTGCGACGCGACCCGCGAGCCCGCAAGCTCCCGGCGAGAGAGAAGCCCTGCAGCAATCCGGAATTTCGCCGACAAGCGAACGGTGATCGATCGCCGGACCGGCAACCGACCGCGAGGAACCCACCATGCCCTGCTACGTCATTCTCGAATTCACCGCCAAGTCAGGCACCGGGCCGGCGATGCTCGAAAGCCTGCGCGCGGCGTTGCCGGACACGCGCAACAAGGACGGCTGCCTGAAGGTCGACGTCACGGTCAACCAGGACGACGCCGACAATGTCCTGCTCGTCATGCGCTGGGCGTCGCGCCGGCACTACCAGACCTACCGCGATTGGCGCGACGCCAGCGGCATCGTCGGGGAAATGGCCGCCCTGACGGTGTCGGGGATATCGACGCGGTTCTTCGACGACACCGACGTTTGAGTCGTCGGGCCGTCGATAGCGGCGTCATCCCGAGCGCAGCGAGGGACCCCGGATTCTTTGCCGCTTCACGCGGGTTCGGCGCCGCGTCGGGGTCCCTCGCGTTGCCCGGGATGACACCGTTTGGGTGGTTCCGACGGTGCGTCAACGTGCGCAGGCATCGACATCTCGTGTCGCCGCCAAACGCGCGGCGCCGACAGACCGCCCTGCCGACGACCCCTCACCCTCCGCCGCGCACCAGCCGTCCCGGCAGCGCGCCGGTTGGCTCGCCGTGGCGGTAGACGACGATGCCCGACACGATGGTCGCGTCGAAGCCGTCGGTGCGCTGGACCAGTCGCTTGCCGCCGGCCGGCAGGTCGTAGACGATCTCCGGGCTGCGCAGCCGCAGGCGGTCGTGATCGAGGATGTTGATGTCGGCCTTCAGGCCCGCGCGCAGCAGACCGCGGTCGCGCAGCCCGATGGCGGCGGCATTGTCGGCGGTCAGGCGCTTGACGATCCACGCCACCGGAAACAGCGATCCGCGTCCGCGATCGCGGGTCCAGTGCGTCAGGGTGTAGCTGGTGGCGGTCGCGTCGCACATGACGCCGACATGGGCACCGCCATCGCCCAGCCCGAGCAGCGTGTTGGGATCGGCGATCATCTCGCGCACGACGTCGAGATTGCCGGCGGCGTAGTTGGTGACGGGCAGATAGAGGATCGCCCTACCGTCGCGCTCGAGCAGCAGATCGTAGGCGACCTCCTCCGGCGAGCGGCCTTCGCGCGCGGCCATCGCGGCGACGGATTTGTCGGGCGTCGGTTCGTAGTCGGGCGGGTCGCCGAGCGGGAACATCCGCTCCCAGCGCTCGACGCGACGACCACGCTTGTCGCCCTCGAACGCCTCGGCGAGGATTTGGGCACGCAGCGCGGGATCGCGCAGGCGCGCCAACCGCTCCAGGAACGGCAGATGGGCGATGCGTTTGTGGCTCGGCCGGCCGCTGAAGGGGTTCTGCGAGAGTTCGAAGCCGAGCAGGATGCTGGTGGGCCGCGAGCGGATCTGGCCGGTGATGTGCAGGCCACCGGCGTTGGCTTCGGCGATTTGCGCCAGCAGTTCGCGCCAGCCCTCGGGGCGGGTGTCGGATTGCAGCAGGGTGATGGTGACGGGCCGCCCCGACGCTTCCGCGAGGCGGCGGAACAGGCCGAACTCGTCGTCCTGGTCCTCGAAGTCCGACACGATCTGCATCCAGCCGGTGCCGGCCTCGCGCATGGCGCGCGCGATCTCCGTCAGCTCGGCTTCCTCGGCCCGCAGGGTCGGGATGTGGCGGCCATCGGCGGCGCGGTGGTTGAGCGTGCGCGAGGTGGAAAAGCCCAGCGCGCCCGCGCGCATGCCTTCGAGGGTCAGTTCCGCCATGCGCCGGCGGTCGGCTTCGGTGGCGGGCTCGCGGTCTGCGCCGCGCTCGCCCATCACGTAGACGCGCAACGCCGCGTGCGGCACCTGGGCGGCCACGTCGACATCGTAGCGGCGGGCGGCAACGGCATCGAGGAAGTCGGGAAAGCTGTGCCAGTTCCACGGCAGGCCTTCCTTCAGCACGACCTCGGGGATGTCCTCGACGCCCTCCATCAGGTTGATCAGCATGTCGCGCTGGTCGGCGTGGCAAGGCGCGAAGCCGACGCCGCAATTGCCGAACAGGACCGTCGTGACGCCGTTCCACGACGAGGGCGACAGCCGGTTGCTCCACGTCACCTGGGCGTCGTAGTGGGTATGGACATCGACGAAGCCCGGCGTGACGAGCTTGCCGCGCGCGTCGATTTCCTCCGTGCCTTTCGGGATGGAGCCGCCGATCGCCGCGATCTTGCCGTCGAGGATGGCGAGGTCGGCCACGTAGGGATCGCCGCCCGATCCATCGACGATGGTGCCGTTGCGGATCACCAGGCTGGGAGACGAGGACATGGGCGTTTGCTCCTGGAGGCGGTGACGGGACGGTATCGGCAAGGTGCCAGTCGCCACAAGGCCGCGCCGGCCGCGCATGGCTGCATCGAGTATTCGCCGCTGCCCCTCTCTCAGCCGTAGCTCGACCGCGCCTGGATGCCCCAGCGTCCGTCGATCCGCGTCGCGATGTACATGGAATGATGCACGCCGATGGCGGTGCCGTCGCCGCGCCAGCGGGTAAACCAGACGTCGACATGGACCTTGTCCGGTCCCGCCATCATCGTGCGGTGGCCGTCCCACGTACTGTTGGCCCAGCCGTGTGCCGCCGTGCGCGAGTCGAAGGCGGCGAAGGAGAGGTCGGCGGCGGCGGGATAGTGCGTGACGGTGCCGCCCGCGAACAGCACGTGCGGGAAGTGGAACGCCGAGCGGACACCGTCGAGATCGCGCCGGTTCAGCGCCGCGATGTAGCTCTCGATGGCGGCGACGATGCCGGGATCGGTGGTCGGGTCGTGGTCGCTCATCTGCTTCTTTCGTCGGGTTGTGCCGGTCAGCGTTCGCTGGAGCGGGCCTGGATGCCCCAGCGTCCGTCGATGCGGGTGAGAATGTAAAGCGCGCGCAGGACCGCGATCGCGCTGCCATCGGCGCGCCAGCGGGTGAAGGCGATGTCGACGTGCTGCTTGTCCGGCCCCGTCATCGCCACCCGGTGACCATCGAGCGTGCTGTGCGACCAGCCCTGCCCCGCCGTGCGCGCATCGAACGACGCGAAGGTGAAGTCGGCGGCGGTCGGATAGTGCGTGACCTCGCTCCCGGCGAACAGGACGTGCGGGAAGTGGAGCGTGGCGCCCACCGCTTCGATGTCGCGGGCGTTGAGCGCGACGAAATAGGCTTCGACCGTCGCGAAGGCCGCCGGACCGATCGCGGGATTTTCGTCGCTCATGTCGCCCTTCCGGCGATTGACCGCGCGCCGGCCATGCCGCCAGACTGCGACGCGCACGGCCCGTCGTCCATCGCAAACCCGGTTCCAGGAACGATCCCCGCCATGAAGGACCTGCTCGATCTCGTCGAACGCCGCTTCGGCGAACGCCTCGAAGCGCCGGCACCACTGGAGAAGGGCCACGATACCGTTCGCGGCCTGCTCGATCACCGGGTGATCCGCCGCTATGCCGACAAGCCCGTCGACATGAAGCTGCTGCGCCTGCTGTGCGCGACGGCGCTGTCCTCGCCGACCAAGAGCGACCTGCAGCAGGGCGATATCCTGATCGTCGAGGATGCGGCCAAACGGGCGACGATCGCGGCCCTGCTGCCCGACCAGACGTGGATCGCCAAGACACCCGTCCTGCTGCTGTTCCTCGGCAACAACCGGCGCCAGCGCCAGATCGCGCAATGGCGCGACAAGCCGTGGCCGAACGACCATCTCGATTCGTTCTTCAACGCCGCTGTCGATGGCGCCATCGTGCTGGCGACCTTCGTGGCGGCGGCCGAAGCGGCCGGACTCGGCACCTGTCCGATCAGCGCCGTGCGCAACCATGCCCAGGCCCTGGCCGAGCTGTTCGGACTGCCCGACCACGTGTTCCCGATCGCGGGCCTCGGTGTCGGCTGGCCGGCCGATCCCGGCTACATGAGCACCCGGCTCGACCTGAAGACCCGCGTGCATGTCGATCGCTACGACGACTCTCGCGTCCAGGAGGAAGTCGATTCCTACGACCGCCGCCGTCACGCCATATTTCCGTATCGTACTCAACGCGAGACGACGCGGTTCGGGGAAGCGGGCTTCTACGGCTGGTCCGAGGACAAGGCCCGGCAGTACAGCGTGCCCGAGCGTGCCGACTTCGGCGCTTACGTGCGCCGCATCGGGTTCCGTCTGGACTGACGGGATCGCACCGACCGGAGGTCGCCATGACCACGCGCAACCGCATCCTCGCCGGCATCGGGCTGGCGGCACTGATCGCGTTCCCCGCCGCGGGCGCCACCATCACGTCCGATCAGATCGAGGCGGGCTACGATTTCCGCGAGATGGTCGCCGTCAGCGACGGCAAGACCTTCAAGGTCCAGGTCGTCGCCGGCCCCCACGGCGGTGTCGCGCCCGACGCCGCCGCGACCAGTCTGGTGTCGAGCCTCCAGGGCATCGGCCTGCCGGGCGCGCGCACCACGTTCGTGGCGGGCGAGGCCGGCCGCAAGGGCACCGGCCCCGACTACCGCCTCGTGCTGGCGGTGTCGCCGGCCCGCAGCGTCTCCGCCCACGCGCTGTGCGCCAGTCCGCCCCGCGTCACCCACGCGGCGCAGCCCGCCGGACGCCTGACGCTGGGCGCCGCCTGGTGCCGCGACGATCAGGTGCTGAGCCAGGCCGTGGTCGCCATCGCGGCTTCGAGCATCGCCGACCCGGCGGTCGAACGCGGCCTCTCCGAACTGCTGCCCGTGCTGTTCCCCACGCGCCCGCCGGGCCAGGATGGCGGCCGGCCGGTGTTCCGCTGAGGCAGCTGCCCGGGGAAAATCGCCGGCGACCGTTGGCGCCTCGTGCCGGAGACGCCGCCTCGTGTCGGGAAAGGCCGAGGCGCGCTACCGCGACGCGTTGCCTTCTTCCGACGGCGGAGCAACGGCATCCACCAATGTCGGTGGACGTCACCGATCACACGAGGCCCCTCATCCGCCCTTCGGGCACCTTCTCCCCGCGAAGGCGGGGGAGAAGGGAGGAATTGCCGCCGCACCGTCATTTCTTCCCTTCTCCCCGGACACAAGGGCGCCGACGACCGGGGCGCGAGCACGAGGACCGGCGCGGGCGCGTCTCGTCGTGGCGCCCGGCCGTGCCCTCTGCTAACCAGCCTGGATGTTCGACTGGTATCCCTGCCTCCGCCCGTTTCTGTCGCTGCTCGACCCGGAGACCGCCCACCGAACCGCCATCAAGGCGCTGGCGAGCGGCCTGATCGGGCCGCCGATGCGCTATGCCGACGATCCGGTCCTCGCCACGACGGTATGGGGGCACAATTTCAAGAACCCCGTTGGTCTGGCGGCGGGCTTCGACAAGAACGCGGAGGCGCCCGACGCGCTGCTGCGGTTCGGCTTCGGCTTCGTCGAGGTCGGCACGATCACGCCCAAACCGCAGATCGGCAATCCGCGCCCTCGGCTGTTCCGCCTGACCGAGGACAAGGCGGTGATCAACCGGATGGGCTTTCCGGGAGGCGGCATCGAGCCGGCGCGCAAGCGGCTGGCGGCGCGCGCCCGCGCCGGTATCGTCGGCGTCAACATCGGCGCCAACAAGGACAGCGTCGACCGCGCCGCCGACTACGCGACATGCACCGCCGAACTGATGGCGGTGGCGGACTATCTCGTGTGCAACGTCTCCTCGCCCAACACGCCGGGCCTGCGCGATCTCCAGGGCCGGGCGGCGCTGACGGAACTGCTGACGGGCGTGAAAGCCGTCCTTGGCCCTCGCAAGATCCCGGTGCTGGTGAAGGTCGCGCCCGACCTGACGGCGGTCGATCTGGAAGACATCGTGACGGCCACGCTCGATGCCCGCATCGACGGCATGATCATCGGCAACACGACGCTGTCGCGCCCCGACACGCTGCGGAGCAAACACCGGGGCGAAACCGGTGGCCTGTCGGGCGCCCCGCTGCATCCGACAACGCTGCGCGTGCTCGGCCTCGCGGCACGCCACGTCGCGGGCCGGTTCCCGCTGGTCGGCTGCGGCGGCATCCGGAGCGGCGCCGACGCCTACGCCATGATCCGCGCCGGCGCCTCGCTGGTGCAGCTCTACAGCGGCCTGGTGTTCGAAGGCCCGTGGCTCGGCCGCCGCGTCGCGCTGGAGCTTGCCGAACTGCTCAAGCGCGACGGCTTCGCCGGGGTCGCCGACGCCGTGGGCGTGGATATCAGGTAGGACGGCGCCGCCGTCAGATCATCGCCATGCCGCCATTGACGTGCAGGGTCTGGCCGGTGACGTAGGCCGCTTCGTCGCTGGCGAGATACACCACGGCAGCGGCGATTTCCTCCGGCGTGCCCAGCCGGTCGGCCGGCACGCGCGCGAGAATTCCCTTCTTCTGGTCGTCGGTCAGCACGTCGGTCATCGGCGTGGCGATAAAGCCAGGTGCCACGCAGTTGACGGTGATGCCGCGCGAACCGACTTCCTGGGCCAGACTCTTGGCCATGCCGATCAGGCCCGCCTTCGAGGCGGCGTAGTTGGCCTGGCCGGCGTTGCCGGTGACGCCGACCACCGAGGTGATGTTGACGATCCGCCCGAACCGCTTGCGCATCATGCCGCGCAAACAGGCGCGCGAGAGGCGGAAGCTGCCGGTCAGGTTGACGTCGATGACCTTCTGCCAGTCCTCGTCCTTCAGCCGCAGCGCCAGCATGTCGTGGGTAATGCCGGCATTGTTGACGAGGATGTCGATCCTGCCCATCGCGGCGTCGGCCTGCTTGACCAGCGCCTCGATTGCCGCTGGATCGTCCATCCGCGCGGCGATCGCGAATACCCGCTCGCCGAGTTCCGTCTTCAGCGCCTCCAGCGCCTCCGCGCGCGTGCCCGAGAGCGTCACCGTGGCGCCGCGCGCGTGCAAGGCCCTGGCGATGGCGCCACCGATGCCGCCCGTGGCGCCGGTCACCAGCGCCGTCTTGCCCGTGAGATCGAACATATGTTTCCTCCACACGAGCGGCTAGAGCGTCTTCAGGAACGCCGAGACATCGGCCGGGGCATTGATCGCCGTGCCGGTCATGTCGCGGTCGATGCGCTTGACCAGGCCGCTCAGCACCTTGCCGGAGCCGGTCTCGACCAGCGTGTCGACGCCGCGTGCCTTCATCGCCAGCACGCACTCGCGCCAGCGCACCCGCGCCGTCACCTGCTGGACGAGTTGCCGCTTGATCGTATCGGGGTCGCTGGTCTCGTCGGCCGAGACGTTGGCGATCAGCGGTACCCTGGGCGGCGCGACGATCACGTTCTCCAGCGCGTCGGCCATGGCATCGGCGGCGGGCTGCATCAGGGCGCAATGGAAGGGCGCGCTGACCGGCAGCATCATGCCGCGTTTGCAGCCTCTGGCCTTGGCGGCCTCGACCGCGCGCTCGACGGCTTCCTTGTGACCGGAGACCACGATCTGGCCACCGCCATTGTCGTTGGCGACGCCCACCACCTGGCCTTGCGCCGCTTCCTCGCAGGCCTCGATCGCCGGTTCCAGTTCGATGCCGAGCAGGGCCGCCATCGCGCCTTCGCCGACCGGCACCGCCTTCTGCATCGACTGGCCGCGCAGCTTCAGCAGCCGGGCGGTGTCGCCGACCGCGATGGCCCCCGCGGCGGCCAGGGCCGAGTACTCGCCCAGCGAGTGACCGGCGACGAAAGCCGCGAAATCCGCCAGGGCCTTGCCGCTTTCGGCTTCCAGCACGCGCACTGTCGCCATGCTGACGGCCATCAAGGCCGGCTGCGCGTTCTCGGTCAGGACGAGGTCGGATTCCGGCCCTTCCTTCATCAACTTGAAGAGATGCTGCTTGAGCGCCTCGTCGATTTCCTCGAACACCCGGCGTGCCGCCGGAAACGCCGCGGCGAGCTCGACGCCCATGCCAACGGCCTGGGAACCCTGTCCCGGAAACACCAATGCCCGACTCATGCGCCCGTCACTCCCTCGCCAGCGTCGCGGCGGCAGTCATAGCGAGCGTCGTGGCGCGCGTCCACGCGTCCGAACCGGGGTCTACTGGAACAGCAGTTTGGCCGTCGAATCGTCGAACCGTCCGCCGCGATAACCCTTGATCGTCACGGTCTGGCGGACCCGGTCGGGTCCGTCCAGGCGCTGGTCGATCTCGATCTGCGCCCGGATGTTGCCGGCGTAGCCGTTGCCGCTGCCGGTCAGGCGCGGACAGCAGCCGCGCGCCGGTTCCGCCTCCCGCAGGTCGATCGAGGTGGCACGGAACAGCTGCATGCGCAGGGTTTGGTAGAGCTCGCCGATCACGTTGGCCGTGACTTGCTGGGAGAGATTGACGACCACGATCTCGTTGGCGTCGCCGGTCCACACGATGGAGGACGTTCCGATGAAG
>CAMDVZ010000195.1 GCA_945878895.1 Caenispirillum bisanense
CCATGGTGGATGACGACGTGGGCGGCCCGCACGGTTTCCTGGAGCGGAGGAGGGGTATCGTAAACCTTCACGCGTCGTTCGGTCAGGTATTGCCGCATTTCGGGCGTGAGGCGCTTGATGTAGGTCGAAGCCGGCATGCCGGACTCGACCAGTGCCTGAAGCATCGTCCGGAGCTGCGGGTGCGTGGCCGAAAGATAAGCATAGACGGACGGATCGCCGGCCGGCGGAACCGGTGGCGCGTAGGTTTCCAGCGGCCCGACGTTGGCACGTTGGCGGAAGCCGGCGTAGGGATCGGTCTCGCGGAACGCGGTCACGAAGGAATGCGAGCCGGTCACGGCCTGGGGCACGCTGGCTGGTTCCGGCGCGCGCAGGCGCCGCTGGACCGCCAGCACGGTTTCGAACAGTTTTTCCTGCGGCGCGAAGCGCTGGACCGCCGGATCGAACACCGGAAAGTCAGGCGTTTCGGCCGGCGGCAGAATGTAGCCGTGGCCCATCGCGATCACGGGAATGCGGCCGTGCGCGGCAAGCGCCACCGTCGGCGCGTACTCCGCCACGATCGCGGCGGGCTGCAAGGCCTGAAACAGAACGTGCCAGGCGTGAACCAGACGGTACAGCTGCTCGGCGTCGGTGAAATTGTTGACGGCGATCAGGTCGGCGTAGCTGCCGGGCACGAAAGACGGTTGGGTCGGATGCAACTGGCCGACCGCGAGCGGGCTTTGCAGCACGATCCAGGTGCGGTTGGCGAAAAAGCCCGCGGTGCCGATCAGGTCGCGGATGACGAACACCGGCTCGTGGCCCAGCGCTTCCAGCCGTTCGGCGACCTGCGAGAGGCGGTCGACATAGCCGATGCCGCCGCCCAGTTCCCACGCGAAGAGGATTCTCGCCATCGATCAGCGCCTTTCGGGGGCTGGCTGGGCCAGAAGGTGCCTCACCAGCGCCTCGGCGGCCGGCGAATCCCAGTCGGCGTCGCCCTGGAGGCGGCCGATCTCGCGGCCCCCGGCATCGATCACCAGCGTGGTGGGAAGGACGGCGACGCCGAGCGCCTTGAAGGCGGCGCGGTCGGTGTCGAGCAGGATGTGCATGCTGGCAAGGCCTTTGTCGCGGATGAACGGTTTGACGCGCGGTCTGGTCGGGCCATCGAGAGAGAGCGCCACGACGGCCAGCTTGTCCGGTCCGATGCGCGCCGCCAGCCGGTCGAGACCGGGCATCTCCTTGACGCAGGGCGCGCACCAGGTCGCCCAGAAATTCAGCAGCACGACCTTGCCCTTGAAGCGGTCCAGCGCGACCGGCGCGTCGTCGAGATCGCGGACCGTCAGGGCGGGGAGGGCGGCGGGAGCTTGGCGTAGCTCGATTTTCGCCATCTCGCCGGAAAGCGGTGGCTTGTCGTTCGCGACGACCGGTGAGGTCGCCAGGAGCGGAACAAGGGTGACAAGAGCCCGCAAGAGACGGGCGAATTCGGGGACGGGCTGTGCCATAACCGCCATCTTACCGGGTCTGGACAGGTTCGTCATGGGTGCGAAGAAGAAGGCGGCGGCGAAATCGTCGAACGCCATGTGGGGCGGCCGTTTCAAGGCCGGGCCGGCCGAGATCATGGAGCGGATCAACGCCTCCATCGACTTCGATCGGCGTCTGTACGCCCAGGACATCGCGGGCTCGATGGCGCACTGCCGCATGCTGGTGGCGCAAGGCATCGTTTCGGCGCGCGACGGCAAGGCGATCCAGGGTGGTCTGAAGCGCATACTCGGCGAGATCGAGGCGGGGACGTTCACGTTCTCGCGCCGGCTCGAGGACATCCACATGAACGTGGAGTCCCGTCTGGCCGAGCTGATCGGACCGGCGGCTGGGCGCCTCCACACCGCGCGTTCGCGCAACGACCAGGTCGCGCTCGATGTCCGGCTGTGGGCGCGCGACGCGATCGACCGGGTCGAGCCGATGCTGCGGGATCTGCAGGCGGCGCTGCTCGACAAGGCCGAGGCGCACGCCGCGACCATCATGCCGGGCTTCACGCATCTCCAGACCGCCCAGCCGGTGACGTTCGGCCACCATTTGTTGGCCTATGTCGAGATGGTCGGGCGCGACCGCTCGCGTTTCGTCGATTGCCGCGCGCGGATGAACGAAAGCCCGCTGGGTGCCGCCGCGCTGGCGGGCACGCCCTATCCGATCGACCGCCACGCCACCGCCCTGGATCTCGGGTTCGCGGGTCCGATGGCGAACTCGCTCGATGCGGTGTCGGATCGCGACTACGCGCTGGAATTCATGGCGGCGGCCTCGATCTGCGCCATCCATCTGTCGCGCCTGGCCGAGGAAATCTTCATCTGGTGCAGCGCGCCTTTCCGCTTCATCGCGCTGTCGGATGCCTTCACGACCGGCAGCTCGATCATGCCGCAGAAGCGCAATCCCGACGCCGCCGAACTGGTGCGGGCCAAGACCGGCCGCATCGTCGGCGACTTCCAGACCCTGGCGATGGTCATGAAGGGCCTGCCGCTGACCTATTCCAAGGACATGCAGGAAGACAAGGAACCGCTGTTCGACGCCTGCGATTCGCTCGAACTCGGCATTGCCGCGATGGCGGGCATGGTGCGCGACCTGACCCCGAACACCGAACGCATGCTGGCGGTCGCGTCGGCCGACTATTCGACCGCGACCGATCTCGCGGACTGGCTGGTACGCACGCTCGGCCTGCCGTTCCGCGAGGCGCACCACGCGACCGGCGTCCTGGTCGGCATGGCGTCGGCCCGCGGCGTGCCGCTCGACGAGCTGAAGCTCGAGGACATGAAGTCGGTCAATCCGGGCATCACCGGCGAGGTCTTCAAGGCGCTGACCGTGCAGGCTTCGGTCGCCGCCCGTACCAGTTTCGGCGGCACCGCGCCGGCCAACGTGCGCAAGGCGGCGACGGCTGCGCGCAAGCGCTTCCTCGGCGCCCCGAAGCGCCGCTGATTCTCAACGCACGCTGGATATGATTGCCATGGAACCCTTCGCCTATCGCGGCGGCGAGATGCACGCCGAATCGGTACCGCTGTCGCGCATCGCGCGCGAGGTCGGGACGCCGGCCTACGTCTATTCGCTCGCCCGCCTGCGCGAGAACTACCGCGCCTTCGTCGATGCGATCGACGGCATGGACGCCGAAGTCCACTACGCCATGAAAGCCAACAGCAACCAGGCGGTGATCCGCGCCTTTGGCGTCATGGGTGCGGGCGCCGACATCGTCTCGGAGGGCGAGATGCGCCGCGCCCTGGCGGCCGGCGTGCCGGCATCGCGCATCGTGTTCTCCGGGGTTGGCAAGAAGCCGTCCGAACTGCGGGTCGCCGTCGAGGCAGGGCTCCAGCAGATCAACGTCGAAAGCCGGGCCGAACTCGACATGCTCGACGCCGTCGCGCGCGCCGCCGGCAAGGTCGTGGACATCGCCATCCGCGTGAATCCCGACGTCGACGCCGGCACCCACGCCAAGATCACCACCGGACGCAAGGAAAACAAGTTCGGCATCGATATCGATCTGGCGCCCGAGGCCTACGCCCACGCCGCGACCCTGCCGAACCTGCGTCCGATCGGGGTGGCCATGCATATCGGCTCCCAGATCGTGAACCTCGAACCGTACCGGCAGGCTATCCGCCGGATGCGCGAGCTGGTCGGCACGCTGCGCGCCGCGGGTCACGCGATCGACAGGTTCGATGTCGGCGGCGGCCTCGGCATTTCCTACCGCGACGAGGTGCCGCTGCCGATTGCCGGCTTCATGGCGATGGTGCGCGAGGAGACCGGCAATCTGGGCTGCCGGCTCAGTTTCGAGCCAGGCCGGCGGCTGGTTGGCGACGCCGGGGTGCTGATCGGCGAGGTCGTGGTGGTGAAGCCCGGCGTCGCGCGCACCTTCGTGGTCGTGGACGCCGCCATGAACGATCTGATTCGCCCGACCCTGTACGAGGCCTGGCACGACATCCTGCCGGCCCGCGAGCCCGTGGGAAATGTGGCGAAAATAGTGACGGATATCGTTGGTCCGATTTGCGAATCCGGAGATTTTCTGGCCCAAAAACGTGACATGCCGCCTCTGGCGGCCGGCGACCTGGTGGTGGTAAAGTCGGCCGGCGCGTACGGCGCCACGATGGCCTCTACCTACAACACGAGGCCACTGGTGCCGGAAGTGCTGGTCGACGGCGACCGCTACGCCGTCGTTCGGCCGCGCCAAACGTACGACGAACTCCTGGGGGCCGACCGCGTACCCGCGTGGTTGGAGTAATGCGCCACCGCTAGAGGCCGGAATGCCCGTTCTGCAACCGCCGTCCTTCGTGCCCTCGTCGCTGGGGCGGCGCATCGCGTTGTCCCGCGCGATCTTGGCCTGGGAAACGCTGTGGCCGCGCCTGATGGCGCCGCTGGCCTTCCTGGCGTTGTTCCTCGCCGCGGCCCATTTCGAGATTTTCCGCGGACTTGCCCCGTGGCCGCATGTCGGCGTGATCGTCGGCATGGCCATGGGCCTCGTCGGCGTGACGTGGCTCGCCCTGCGCGGCGTCGTCTGGCCCGATCGGGATGCCGCCGAGCGCCGGCTCGAGCGCGACAGCGGCGTTCCGCATCGGCCGATCCAGGCCGTCGAGGACAATCTGGCGATCGGCGAGACCGATCCGATGGCCCGCGCGCTCTGGGAGGCGCACCGACGCCGCGAAGCCGAGCGGCTCGCCGCGCTGCGCAACGGCCCACCGCGCTCGGATCTGCCGAGGCGGGATCCGCGCGCCTTGCGTCTCATTCCGGGTCTGGCTTTCCTCGTGGCGCTGGTCGCCGCCGGCGGCTGGAACGGCGATCGCGTGCTGGCGGCGCTGACGCCGGCGTTCCCGCCGCCGCCGCCGCTGGTGGTCGAGCTCTGGGTGTCGCCGCCGCCCCATACCCGCAAGGCGCCGGTCTATCTCGACAGCAAGGAACCCGGTCGCCTGCTGCGCGTGCCTGCCGGCAGCAAGGTGGCTGGCTTCGTCGACAACGTGCCCGAAGGCCGCGAGGTCACGCTGAAAGTCGGCGACAAGATCACGCCCTTCACGGCTCTTGGCCCGGCCCGGCACCAGATCGACGCCGCGCTCGATGGCGGCGATACCGTGACCGTGCTGGTCAATGGTCGCGAGCGCGCGACGTGGCGTTTGCGACTGGTGCCCGATCTGCCGCCGACCGTCGAATTCGTGCGCGACCCGTCGTCGACGGAGCGCAAGGAGTTTCGCATCGACTACGTGGCCGCCGACGACTACGGCGTCACCGCGCTGGTTGCCCGCATGCGCCTGCATGGGAGCGAACGGACCGGATTTCTTGCCGAGGAAGAGCCCGAGTGGGTGACGATCGAGTTGCCGCTGGCGGGCGTCAACACGGCGAGGATCGAGGACACGATCCGCCAGGACCTGACGCCGCACCCGTGGGCGGGGCTCAAGGTCGTGGTCGAGCTGGTAGCGACCGACGGGGCGAGCCAGACCGGCAAGAGCGGTCAGGTCGTCGTCATGTTGCCGGAGCGGAAATTCCTCCATCCGGTGGCGCGCAGCATCATCTTCGTGCGCAAGAATCTCGCCCGCAACACCGATTACGGCGCCCGCCGCGAGGCCGCGGCCGGGCTTTACGCGCTGAATTCGCGACCGCAGGCGTTCAAGGACGACGCCCTTGTAATTCTCGGTTTGCGCTCGGCCGCCAACCGGCTGCAGCTGGACAAGACCGGCGTCGATACGCCCGAGATCCAGCGACTGCTGTGGGAACTCGCGGTGCGTGTCGAGGATGGCGGCACGACCGACGCCGAACGTGAATTCCGCGAAGCGCAGCGCGAGCTGAAGGAGGCGCTGCAACGCGGCGCCCGCGACGAGGAGATCGAACGTCTGATCCAGCAGCTCCAGGAAGCGATGGACAAGATGATGCGCGAGTTCGCCGAGCGCATGCAGGATCCGCTCGAGCGCGAGCGCGCCATGCGCGAGATGGAGGACAGCGACCCCGACCAGTCGGTCGACTCCCAGGACCTCCAGAGCCTGATGGATAAGGCGCGCGAGATGGCCCAGAACGGCCAGCGCGAGGAAGCCAAGCGCATGCTGGAGGAGATGCTGCGCCAGATGGAAAACATGCGGCCGCAACTGTCCGATCGCGGTCAGCAGGGCCAGCAAGGCCAGCAAGGCCAGCAGCAGCAAGGACAGCGCGGGCAGCAAGGCCAGCGGGGGCAGCAAGGACAGCAGGGCCAGCAAGGCCGCAACGACATGAACCAGCTCGATCGCATGGCGCGCGAGCAGAACCGGCAGCTCGGCGAGACCGAGCGTCAGCAGCGCGGTCAGCAGCCGGGCCGTCAACCGGGGCAGCAGGGCCAGCCTGGTCAGCAGCCGGGGCAACAACCCGGTCAGCAGCCAGGGCAAGGCGGTCCCGGCGACCAGCAGGAACGCCTGCGGCGTCAGCTCGGCGACTTCATGGGACGTCTGGGCGAGCGCAATGGCGAGTTGCCGCAGTCGCTGGGGCAAAGCGAGCGAGCGATGCGCGAGGCCGAGCGCGCCTTGCGCCAGGGCGACCGCGAGGGGGCCGCGCGTGCCCAGCGTCGGGCATTGGAGAACCTTCAGCAAGGCATGACCGATCTCGCCGAGCGGATGCAGAACGGCCCCGGCAACCAGCAGGATCGCGGCCAGGTCGAGGATCGCGACCAGGCACGCAATCGCGATCCGCTCGGGCGAACCGACGGCAATTACGGCGACGCCACCGACACCGATCACGACAAGGTGCCCGACAAGATCGACCGCCAGCGCGCCCGGGACATTCTGGAGGAACTGCGCCGCCGCTCCGGCGACGCGCAGCGGCCCAAGGAAGAACTCGAGTACATCGACCGGCTTCTGCGTCAGTTCTGACAGGCGGGCGTGGCGTCGAACGCCGGGCGAGGTGCGCTCGACGACCGGAGCGATGCCTGCGCGGCAGGAACCGACACGCGCCTCGGGCGGTTCGCGATGGATTGTCGGTGTTCCGGTCGAACGGCGGCAGCGCGTCGGCGGTCAATCGTTTTTCGGCCAGATTTGCTGGTTCGGAACGTCCGCGTTGGCGGCGGCGGACGTGCAACGCGTTGATATGAAAGCTGTTTGTCGCCGCGACGTCGCGAGCTCTGCGTGATCTATTTTATGAGGTGATTTTCTTATAGTATTGATATATAAGATATATATTGACGTTAAAATTATAGCCTCGGCTGACGCCGGCTACGCCGTCGTTGGCGAGGATGGGGTTCTGAATGGCCACCTTTACGTATGGCGCCGACGTTCCGACCGCCAGGACGACCACGACGCTCACCAGACATGATTCGGCAGGCGCGGCGACGTCCGAGACGCTGTCTGCAAGGAACGTGTACGTAAACACGTCCTCGATCGTCGGAACCGGGGCATCGGATACCTTGTTTCTGACCGCCAACCGCGACAACCTGTTCGTCTACGACGATTTCACCGTGGCGGCGGCCGACCGGGCGACGGTCAGCGGCAGTGGCCGTTGGTCGAGTGGCGCGACGGCGCCGACCGCCACGACCGCCATCGAGGTTTTCTACGGCGGCGGCCGGAGCGACATCATCAATCTCACGCACGAGGCGTCGGGTCCGGGCTATCCGGTCGCGGTCACCATCTTCGGCGGGGCGGGAGCCGATGTCGTCTGGTCGGCTGATTTCGGCGACACCATCAACGGCGATGCCGGCGACGACACGCTGCGGGGCGGCGGCGGCGGCGACACGATCTATGGCGGCGCCGACATCGACACGCTGTTCGGCGACGCCGGCAACGATGTCCTGTACGGCGGCAACAACGCCGGGGCCGACGATGGCTCGGCCGACACGTTCTACGGCGGCGACGGCCTCGACACGATCGTCGACACGGCCAACGCGGCGTTCGTCGACGGCGGGCTCGGCAACGACATCGTCACGGTGACGTACACCAGCGGTGGCGGCACGATCTGGGGCGGCGGGGACGACGATGTCGTCACGCTGCTCGGCACCTATGCGGCGGTGGTCGTCGACGCGGGGGCGGGCAACGACGTCGTGAACGCGGGCGGAACCGGCGCGAACGTCGATACCGTGTACGGTGGCGCCGGCTTCGACACGATTTCGACCGGCGCGGGCGCCGATACGATCTACGGAGGCGCCGACGCCGATACCGCCTACGGTGGCGCCGGGATCGATCGCGTGTTCGGCGACGCCGGCGACGACTGGCTGTTCGGCGGGACCTCGGCGGGCATCGACGATGGATCGGCCGATACCTTCTATGGCGGCGACGGGATCGACCGGATCACCGACACCGCCAACGCGGCCTTCGCCGACGGCGGTATCGGCGACGACGAGATCGTCGTCGCCTACACGACGGGCTCCGGCACCTTGTGGGGCGGCGATGGCGCCGACTACATCGACGCCAGCGGCGTCTATACGCGCCTGCTGATCGACGGTGGCCTCGGCGACGACTACATCGTGGCCGGCGGGACCGGCGTGAACGTCGATACCGCCTATGGCGGCACCGGTTTCGACCTGGTCGCGACCGGCATCGGCAACGACACGCTGTACGGCG
>CAMDVZ010000196.1 GCA_945878895.1 Caenispirillum bisanense
AACCGGGACGGAAAAATCCGATCCCTCTCGACGAGACGCTCTACAAAGCCCGTCATCTGATCGAGAATTTCTTCGCCCGCCTCAAGCAGTACAGGGCCATCGCCACCCGCTACGACAAGACCGCGCGCAACTATCTCGCCGCCGTCCACCTCGTCGCCGCACTCATTTGCCTCAATTGAGGACAGGCCCTAGAATCGGACATCGACGGCCGATCTGGAAGTTCCCCGCTTCGCGGCCGTCCAACGCGAAGAGCGAACATGCGAATCAAGATCGAGCTTCCGGCTCTCCTGGGCATGGTGCTGTCGTGCGGCGCGGCGCTGGCGCAGGCTCCACCGCCGGCACCGCAGGCGCCGCCCGAGATCTCGGGCCATTCGATCACCTACACGGTGACCGCAGACAAGACGCCCGACGACATCTTCGCGGAAGCGCAATTTTCGCTCTCGCTGGCGAAAACGTGCGACGCTTGGACCTATGGCAGCGCCCTCTATTACGCGCTGGACAAGGGAGCCAAGCGGACGCGCGACGCCAAGGAGCAATTGACCGACCAGGCCAACATCTACAACGAGCGCGTCAATTTCAGCGAGAGTCCGGATGGCGACCGGATCGGCTTCCGGTCTTCGTTCCGCTTCAACTCGCGCGCCGAGAACGCCACCGGCGCGGCGTTCTTCGACGACGACAAGGATGGCCTGCTCCAGGTCTCCTCCGAGAAATCCAAGATCGACACCAAGCTGCCCAAGGGTTCCGTGCCGCCGATCCTGATCCGCAAGATCCTGCTGCAGCGCCTGCACGCCGGCGAGCGCGGGCCATGGCATTTCAGGGCAGTCGAGCTCGGCCGCTTCCACATGCCCGTCGATCTGCGTTTCGACGTCGTCGTCTCGCCGTTCGCGGCGCCCGTGACCGAGGCCCCGGCGGTACCTCCCGGCGCCGAAGGCAAGGACAAGAAGACGGTTGCGGCCAAGCCGGCATCGCCGCAGATGGAACGCCCGCCGCTGCTGCGTGGACGCACATGGGCGCTCAAGCAGAGTTCGAAGGCGGTCGGCGAGTGGGCCGACGCGGTGTTCGACTTCTACGATACAGGCGTGATCGGCAACGTCCTGTTCAAGCGCGAAGGTGCCACGTTCCGGGCGCTGGTGCGCGATATCAACGCGTTCCCCGACCCCAAATGCGAACCGGCCGCCGCGCCAGCGCCACCCGCTGCCGCGGCACCCGCGACCAAACCGGCGAGCAAGTAGGGCCCTGGACCGCCACGTGACGGCCGCCGACGTCCTCAGGCCCAGCCGCCGGCGTGCGCCAGCACGTGACCGGTGACGAAACCCGCGCCATCCGAGCACAGGAAGCAGATCGCGGCGGCCAGCTCCTCGGGCTTGCCCAGCCGGCCAAGCGGAATCTGCGCCGTCATCTTGCGCATGGCCTCGGCGTTGGCGAGCAGCGAGGGCGGGAAATAATCGGGATTCTCGACGTAGTTCGATCCCACCGCGTTGACGGTGATGCCATCGCGGCCCAGTTCCTTCGCGAAGGACTGCACGAGGCCCAGCGTGGCCGCCCGCGCCGACACGTACATCGCGTAGTTGGCGATGCCGCGCAGTGGTGCCGCCGAGGAGACGAACACGATGCGACCGCCCTTCTGGCGCTTCATCACGGGAATCACCCGTTGCGCCAGCGCGAAGGGGCGCACCGCCATGGTTTCGAGCGCGGCGCGGTAGTCCTCCATCCGGGCTTCGACGATGGGCGCGCGCAAGGCTGGATAGGCATCGTTGCTGACCAGGGCATCGATCCGGCTGGCCAGCTTCATGGTCTGTTCGACGATCTTCGCCGGCTCCTGGGCGGCGATGGCGCGCGCACCCGCGAACTCGGCCTCGAAGGCCTTGCGGCTGGCCACCGCCGTGAAGGTCGCGTCGTGCGCGACGACGCGCGCGCCTTCCGCGAGCGCCAGCCGCGTGACGCCCGCGCCCGCGAACTTGCGCACGCTGGTCACCAGCAGGATCTTGTCCCTGAGCATCATCGGCGCCTCTCCTCGGACCATTCCGGCACGGCCGGCGGCGTCAGTCGTACCGCATCAGCCGGGCGCCGTGATCGCGCAGCCAGGCGCGGCTGGCCGCCACGTCGGCCGTGGTCAGCGTCGCGGCCAGCGCCCAGAAGCGCGGACCGTGGTTGGCGTGCACGAGGTGGGCGATCTCGTGGGCCACCACGTAGTCGACGATCTCCGGCGGCGCGAACACCAGGCGCCAGCAGAAGCTGAGCGCGCCGGCCGACGTACAGCTGCCCCATTGCGTGGCGGTGTCGCGGATGGAGACGCGTCCGATCCGGCGCTCGACGATGGCGGCCTTGGCCCGCGCCAGCGGCATGATCCGCTCGCCCAACCGGTGCGCCAGCCAGTCGCGCAACCGGCGAGCCTCGTGACCGGCTGGGCTCGCGACATGGATGTCGCCGTCCTCGACCCGCACCGCTCCACGCGTGGCGACCGACGTGCGGACCCGATGGTCGACGCCGAAATAGGGCACCACCGCGCCGTCCTCGAATGCAACGCGGCCGGGCAGACGCGTCACGCGCTGGTGTATCCACTCGGCCTGCGAACGCGCGAAAGCGAGCGCCGTCTCGCGCGCCATGCGCGGCGGCGCCACCAGCCGCACCCGGCCCGACCGCGTGTCGACGCGTAGCGCCGCGCGCCGCGCCCGCGGATTGCGCTCGAACAGCACCGGCAGGAGCTGGCCATCGTGCTCGACGGTCACGATTTCCGAAGTCGGTTCCGGCGCTGGAGGCGGCGCCAGAGGCGGAGGCGGTCGCGGCGCGGGCTTCCGTTGCGATCGTGGCATCGGCGGGCGAATGGCAGTGGCCGGGGCGGGCGCCGCGGGGATCGGCGGACGCGCGACGGCGGGCGCCCATGGCGGCATCGCTAGCGGCGGCCGCGCCGCAACGACCGATCCGGGCGCGACCGCGTCGCGCTTGCCGAGCGCCTTGTCGAGCAAGTCGAGAAAACCAAGCTGTAGCGATCCGCCCATGACGCCCGTCGATCCGCAGGAGCGCCGATTCTATCGCGTCGATTCGCCGCTCGCCATCGACAACTTGCCGCTCCGCCGGGTTCGTGCGAAGATCGCGGGCGCCCGCCGGATCGCCGGGAGACCGGTCGTGTCGACGAACGCCACCAACCCGCTGCCTTGCGCGTCGCGGGCACCGACGCGATGCGCGCGTCGCTCGACAAGGGCCATCGGGTGCCAGTGTATGTCGATGGCGCACCCGTGTTCGTCGACCACGACGACACGACACGCCTCGTCCGGCGCCTCGCCTGACGTCGGGGACAGTCGCGCCGCCCGACCTCGACGCCGTCTTGTCGCCCTTCAATCGCCCGCTCGCGTTCGTCTGTCGCCGGTGTTATCCCGGCCGACATGGACATCGACCAACTCCGCGCCGCGACGGCGGGCTGCGCCCGCGTCGTTCATCTCAACAACGCCGGCTCCGCGTTGCCCACGACGCGCACGCTCGACACGGTGATCAACCATCTGCGGCTGGAAGCCGCGATCGGCGGCTACGAGGCGGCCGATCGCGAGCGGCCGCGGCTCGACGCGTTTTACCCGTCGGCGGCCAGACTGATCGGCGCCCGGCCCGACGAGATCGCCTTCGTGGAGAACGCCACGCGGGCATGGGACATGGCGTTCTATTCGCTGCGCTTCGGTGCCGGCGACCGCATCCTGACCTGCCGCAGCGAGTATTCCTCGAACTACATCGCCTATCTGCAAACCGCGCGGAAAGCTGGCTGCGAGATCGTCGTCGTGCCCGACGACGAGCACGGCCAGATCGACGTCGCCGCACTCGCCAACCTGATCGATTCGCGCGCGAAGCTGATCTCGATCAACCACGTCCCGACCCAAGGCGGCCAGGTGCAACCCGCCGACGCGGTCGGCAAGGTCGCCAACGCGGCGAAGATTCCCTACCTGCTCGACGCCTGCCAGTCGGTCGGCCAGTTGCCGGTCGACGTCAGCGCGATCGGCTGCGACTTCCTGTCGGTGACCGGCCGCAAATACCTGCGCGGACCACGCGGCACCGGCTTTCTCTACGCCAGGCGCGAGACGACGGCGGACATCGAGCCGGTCATGCTCGACAACCACGCCGCCCGCTGGACCGGCGCGAATACCTACGCGACGATGCCGGGCGCGGTCCGCTTCGAGAACTGGGAACGCTATTTCGCTGGCGCGCTCGGGCTCGCCGCCGCCATCGACCAGGCCAACGAACTCGGCATCGACGCCATCTGGGCCCGCATCCGGTTGCTGGCCGACGGCTTGCGGGCGCGCCTGGCCGACCTGCCGGGCGTGAGCTTGACCGACCTCGGCGCCACGAAGGGCGGCATCGTCACTTTCGCGATGGCCGACATCGATCACGACGAGCTGAAGACGAAGCTGCGGGCGCGTGGAGTCAATGTCTCGGTCTCGACCCGCTTCTCCTCGCGGCTCGACCTCGAAGCGCGCGATCTGGAAACCGTGATGCGCGCCTCGGTCCACGTCTACAACACCGAGACGGAACTCGACCGGCTGGTGGCGGAGATCGGGCTGGCGCGGCGCGGCTGACGCGTCAGCGCTTGCGCAGATCGAGGCCGACGGCCGCGATCCACGTCGCCCAGGCCTGCTTCTCGGCGGCCGACGCAAGCGGACTCGCGGGATCGATCTTGTCGCCGTGCCAGGCCCGCTGGACGAGATAGTTGCCGGCGATGCCCAGCATGCCCTTGAACCAGATCACCTCGTGCTTGCGCAGCGAGGTGGTGCCACCGCGGACCTTCGACATGTCCGGCGAATCGCAATGCAACATGACGTCGAACACGCGGTAGGGATCGGGCAGTCCGTCCTTCGCGGCGGCGGGATTGCTTTGCGTGCCCTGGTTCGACGCCAGCGTCGCGACGCGAGCGCAGATGGCGCGCAGGCTGTCGACGACGTTCTGGACCACTTCGCCGGGCGCGGTGGCCAGCGGCAGATACTGGATCGTCAACATCTGCATCCACGCCTTGTTGGTCTGGCCCGGCGGCAGATACTCCTCCATCGTCGGCGCCCCGGCCGGACCCAGGCGCGTGTCGAGGCGCCACGCGACGCTCGATGGCAGCCTGAGGGTTTCGACGACGCCGACGGCGGGCAAGGTTCGCGCGGGCTGGGCCGACGCCGACGAGATGGGGATCGCGAACACGAGGCCCAGCGCCAGCAGGCTCCGGATCGACGGTGCCATCGTGTCCTCCATGCGATCATCGTGGTCGCTCGACCGGCGACCGATGTCCGGGCGCGATGCTATGCCAAACCGTTCCGCTGTCAACACGCCGACGCCATGCCCGCCGCCAACGGCCGCAGGCGCCGCGCCAGCGACGCTTTCCAACCCCCGGCGCATGCGCTAGACCCGCGCCGTCTTCGCTCCGGGATAACGCGCCGCCATGATTCTGTTCCCCGCCATCGATCTCAAGGACGGCAAGTGCGTGCGCCTGTTGCGCGGCGACATGGCCGCGGCAACCGTGTTCAACGACGATCCGGCCGCCCAGGCGCGGTCTTTCGTCGAGGCGGGCTGCGAGTGGTTGCATCTGGTCGATCTCAACGGCGCCATCGAGGGCAAGCCGGTCAACAAGGCCACCGTGGCGTCGATCCTCGAGGCGCTCGGCGACACGCCGGTCCAGCTCGGCGGCGGCATCCGCAATCTCGAGACCATCGGTCTGTGGCTGGACGCCGGCGTGCGTCGCGTCATTCTCGGCACCGTCGCGGTCAAGGAGCCGACCCTGGTGCGCGACGCCTGCAAGCAGTGGCCGGGCCGGGTTGCGGTCGGCATCGACGCGCGCGACGGCTGGGTGGCGGTCGACGGCTGGACCAAACAGTCCACCGTCAAGGCGCTCGACCTGGCGCTGAAGTTCGAGGACGCCGGGGTGGCGGCCATCATCTACACCGACATCGATCGCGACGGCGCCATGGGCGGCGTCAATCTCGACCAGACCATCAATCTCGCCCTGCATCTGACGACGCCGGTGATCGCCTCGGGCGGCGTGTCCTCGCTCGACGATTTGCGCGAGCTGCGCAAACACGCCGACACCGGCATCGCGGGCGTCGTCGCTGGCCGCTCGCTCTACGATGGCCGCATCCGCCTCGCCGAGGCGCTGAAAGTGCTGAAGGGCTGAGGCGATGCTGAAGGTCCGCATCATTCCCTGCCTCGACGTCCACGCCGGCCGCGTCGTGAAGGGCGTGAACTTCGTCGACCTCGTCGATGCCGGCGATCCGGTCGAGCAGGCGCGCGTCTACGACGCCGCCGGCGCCGACGAGCTGACCTTTCTCGACATCACCGCCAGTCACGAGAACCGCGACACCATCCACGACGTGGTGCGGCGCACCGCCGAGCAATGCTTCATGCCGCTGACCGTCGGTGGCGGCGTGCGCACGGTCGAGGACATCCGCACCTTGCTGCTGGCCGGGGCCGACAAGGTGTCGATCAACTCCGCCGCCGTGACGCGGCCGGAATTCGTGAAGGAAGCGGCCGAAAAATACGGCGACCAGTGCATCGTGGTGGCGATCGACGCCAAATCGGTGGCGTCTGGACGCTGGGAAGTCTTCACCCATGGTGGCCGCAAGGCGACCGGCATCGACGCCGTCGGCTGGGCCAATCGCATGGTCGAGAATGGCGCCGGCGAAATCCTGCTGACCTCGATGGATCGCGACGGCACCAGGAGCGGTTTCGATCTCGCCCTCACGCGCGCCGTCAGCGACGCCGTCACGGTGCCGGTGATCGCCTCGGGTGGCGTCGGCACGCTGGACCACCTCGTCGAGGGCGTGACGAAGGGCGGCGCCAGCGCGGTGCTGGCGGCGTCGATCTTCCATTTCGGTACCTTCTCGATCGCCGAGGCCAAGGCGTGGCTGACGCGCGGCGGTGTGGCGATTCGACCAACGATGACTTGATGATAGCGTGACTTTCCAAAGCGGTATGTTAGAATCCGTCTCGATTTAGCTGGAACGCTGTTGAAAAGGCGCCACCGATGGCCAAGAAAAAGAAGCCCGCCAATAAGAAATTGTCGAAAAAGAAGATCGTCAAGACCACGCTCGCCGTGGCCGACGGCTCACTCCACATGCTCGACCGGCTCTATGCGACCATCGGGAGCCGTCGCGGCGCCGACCCCTCGACCTCCTACACCGCCAAGCTGATGGCGCACGGTCGCGACAAGCTGGCCCAGAAGGTCGGCGAGGAAGCCACCGAGGTGGTGATCGAGGCGATCAAGGGCGACGCCGGCAAGCTGATGCTTGAAAGCGCGGATCTGCTCTATCATCTGCTGGCGCTGTGGGCGACGCTGGGCGTGAAACCGGCACAGGTGTGGGACGAACTCGCCCGCCGCGAAGGCGTGTCGGGCGTGGCCGAAAAGGCCGCTCGCGCCGGGTGATCGGCCCGCTGGCGTGGCGGCACGATCCGTCGTAAGCCTGCCGTCATGCCGCTGCCAAAAGCCATCCTGTTCGATCTCGACGACACCATCATCCGCGCCTACGCCAAGCCCGAGGACGCGTGGGGACGCCTGCTGGCCCGCTTCGCCGCGCGTCTCGATGCGACCACGGAGGCGGCGCGACTCGTGACGGTGCGCACCGCCATCATCGACGAAGGCCGCCGCTACTGGGGGGATCCGAAGGTCGCCGCCATCGGCCGGCTGGATATCGTTGGCGCCCGCCGCCGCGTCGTGCGCCAGGCGCTGGCGGGTCTCGGCCGCGACGACGACACGCTGGCAAGCGACATCGCCGATGGTTTCACGGCCCTGAGGGTGGCCGAATACGCGCTTTATCCCGATGCCCACGACACGCTCGACAAGCTCAAGGCCGCCGGCGTGCGCATGGCGCTGATCACCAACGGCCCGGCAGTGCCGCAGCGCGCCAAGGTAGTGCGCTTCGATCTCGAGCGGCGCTTCGAGCACGTCCAGATCGAAGGCGAGTTCGGCAAGGGCAAGCCCGAACCCGAGGTCTACGATCACGCGCTGTCAAGGCTCGGCGTGCGGCCGCGCGACGCCTGGATGGTCGGCGACAATCTCGAATGGGAAGTCGCCACGCCCCAGCGCCTGGGCATCCACGGCATCTGGTACGACCCCCATCTCGATGGCCTGCCCGCCAACGCGCCGGCCGCGCCCGACCGCATCATCAACCGCCTCGCCGAACTGCTGGATTGACCTCGACGCTCTCGCGTCGCTCCGTCGACGGCGTTGCTTGCGGCACAATCAACGGATTGAATTCTACCCGGATAAAAACCGGCAGGAAATCGTCGGCCAACCGGGGCGCCATCGGGACCACAAGTCCCGGGACCGGGTTCGGCCGGTCGAGTCACGATTACGCTGGATAGGGCGTCTGTCGGTATACTTTTAAGGTTTACGGACTGATACCAGCCGACTTATCGAGTGACACACGCCCATTTCCTGGTGCCGATGGAGCGGATCCGGGCTGGATCGTCGACGAGGAAGCGCCAGGCGCTTTGACAGGCGTCGAGGATCTCGTCGCAGGTGTTCCAGACCCGGGCGCAGAGC
>CAMDVZ010000197.1 GCA_945878895.1 Caenispirillum bisanense
GTAGGCGAAGGCGAGGTCCTTGACCTTCGAGCCCGGCGTGACGTTGAGCACCTGTTCCAGCGCCAGCACGCCCTCGGAGGGAATCGCGAAATCGACCGGCAGGTTCTGGCCATCGTAGCGGTAGATGCCGCTGTCGTGGATGACGCCCATCGACACCTCGCCCGACAGCAGCATCTTTTCCATCTGTCCCGTGAAATCGACCAGCTTGATCGGCTTGAGCTGTTCCAGCGCCTTGTAGGCGGCGTCGAGGTCGTTCATGCCCTTGCCGAAAATCTTGCCCAGCATCATCAGATGCGCCTGGCCGAGACTGTTGACGGGAATGATGTAGCCGCCGCGCGAGCCGGCGAGCTTCGGATCGGCGAGGTCCTTCCACGACGTCGGTTTCGTCAGCCCCTTGTCGGTGCGGAAACCGAGACCGATGGCGCTGGTGAAGATCGACACGCCGATGATCTTGTCGCTGGTGGCGTAGGGATAGAGATCGGCGACGTTGGGCGCGTCCTTGGCCGTCACCTTCTCGATCACCAGGCCTTCGGTGAAGGCGTTCCATTGTTCGTTCGAGTTGGTGTGCAGCACGTCGTAGATCGGGTCCGTCTTCGGGCTCGATTGCAGCTTGGGCAGGAACGGGAAGGCCTGGTCGGCCGACACCGTGCACTTGAAGTCCTTCTCAGCAGGCCGGCAGCACCGAGCCCTTCATGATCTCGCCCCACTTGCCGCCCCAGGTCGTGATCCTCAGCGTGCGGGTCTGGGCGTGCAGGATCGCGGGCGCGGCCAGCGTCGCGATGGCGGCGCCGGCGGCGAGACGGCCGAGGGTACGGCGGGTCGAACGGGACATGGGTATCTCCTGGGTCAGAGTTTGACGTAGGCCTTCAGGCCGATCACGCGTTCCAGCAACAACACTACAGACAACGCCAGCAAAATCGAGACCATCGAGGCCGCCGCGATGGCGCCGTCGAGATCGAACTTCATGTAGTTGAACAGCACGACCGGCAAGGTCTCGCCCTTGGGCAGCACCAGGAACAGCGAGATCGGGAACTGGTCGAACGACACGATGAAAGCGAAGATTCCGCCCGCGATCACGCCGGGGCGGATGATCGGCAAGGTCACCTCGAAAAAGACACGCCGGGGCGTCGCCCCGAGGCTGGCGGCGGCTTCCTCGATCCGGCGGTCGAAATTGTGCAGCACCGCCAGCGTGGTGCGAAGGACATAGGGCACGGCGACCAGCGTGTGGCCGGCGACCAGTCCCCATACCGGCCGGCCGACGCCCGACAGCAGGAACAGCTGGAACAGCGCTAGGCCGGTCAGGATGGCGGGCAACATCAGCGGCGACATGAAACAGGCCGTCAGCACGCGCGCGCCCGGCAGGTTGCCGCGCACCAGCGCCAGCGCGCACATGCCGCCGATCACGGTCGACAACACCAGCACCATGACCGCGACACGCAGGCTCAGCCAAAGCGCGGTCATGAAATCGCTGCTGGTGAAGAATTTCTCGAACCAGCGCGTCGTCACGCCGACCGGCGGAAAGGAGATGTAGGGCAACGGGTTCAGCGCGAACACAGCGACGACGGCGAGCGGCGCCAGCAGGAACAGCAGGATGGCGCCGTTCAGCGTCAGGTAGGCGGCGCGGCCGGTGTCGAACGGGCGGCGGCGCGCGATCACGACAGCGCCTCCTCGCCGCTCAGGCGGGCGAGCACGTGATTGTAGGCCACGATGATGACCAGCGACACGCCAAGCAGCACGACACCCAGCGCGCCAGCGAAGCCGAGATTGAAGCTGCTGGAAACCTGCTGGTAGATCAGCATCGGCAGGGTCAGCACGTTGGTGCCGCCCATCAGGAAGGGCGTGACGTAGGCGCTGATCGAGAGCGCAAACACCAGCAGCGAGCCCGCGAGGATTCCGGGCAGGCTGAGCGGCAGGGTCACTTCGAGGAAGGCGCGGAAGCGGCTGGCGCCAAGACCGCGGGCGGCCTGTTCGAGCCGCTCATCGATGCGGCCGATCACGCCCGTCAGGGTCAGCACCATGAAGGGTACGTAGATGTGCACCAGCGCCACGACGGTGCCGAACTCGTTGTACATCAGCGGCAGCGGCTTCTCGATCAGCCCCCAGGATTGCAGCGTGACGTTGATGACGCCTTTGTCCTGCAGCAGCGTCATCCAGGCGAAAGTGCGCACGACGATGCCGGTCAGCATCGGCGCGATCACCGCCATCAGCAGGGCGGCGTGGCCGACCCGCGACTTGATGCGCGCCATCCAGTGCGCCAGCGGATAACCGACAAGCAGCGCCGCGATCGTCGTCACCAGACCGATGCGCAGGGTCGACCAAAGGGCATCGTGGAAGATGCCGGCGGAGTCCTCGATGAAGCGGTCGTAGTGCTTCCAGGTGAACACGACGTTGGGGTTGTTCACGGGGTTGCCGCTCAACAGGGAGAGCGTCGCCATCACCGCGAAGGGCATCACGAAGAACACCACGAACAGCAGCAAGGCGGGCGCGACCAGCCAGGCGACCGGGGCGATCGGCGACCTGCGTTTCACGACGAACGAAACACGCCGGAGCGACGCGATGCCGGCCCGTCGCTCGCGCGGTGGGAAATCCACGATTTCATGGTGAAACGGTAGGAGTGCGCGGCGGAAGCGTCAAGCATGGCGGACCGGCATGCAACATCGGGACCGATCAGGCGGACGAGCCGCCCGTCACGCCGCGAGAACACCCTCCACCCACGCCGCGGCGTCGAGCAGATCGTCGTCGGTGCCGGCCGGCGAAACGAGCTGGACACCGATCGGCAGGCCCTTCGCGCCGACTCCGGCGGGCAGCGACACGCAGGGGCCATACAGCAATGTCCACAGGCGATTGAACGCCGGATCGCCGGTATTCCCGATGCCGGCGGGGGCTTCGTCGGGCGCCGCCGGCGTGATCCAGATCTCGCCCGGACGCACCATGTGCGCGAAATCGGCCTGGCGCAGCGCCATCGCGCGGCGAGCCGCGGCGACGATGTCGGCCGCCATCGCCGCGCCGTCGCGAACCTGCGCCTTGAAGCTCGCGCTCACGAGCTCGCCGCGACGCGCGATCACGTCGGCGAACACGGCCGGCATGTCGGGCAGCATGATCGTCTTGTGCGTCTCCACCAGCGCGTCCCACGAGGCCGGCAGGACGACCTCGAACACCGTGGCACCCGCCGCCGCGATACGCCGCGCCGTGGCTTCGAGAACGGCGCGCGAGCCCGGTCCGCACTGGTCCCAGACCGGCGAGCGACAGACGCCGACGCGCGGAATGCGCGGCCTGACGCGGGGTCGCGCACCCTCGGCGAGCACGGCGCGGACCGGCGCGATGTCGGCGACCTGGCGCGCGAAGATGCCAAGAGTGTCGAAGGTCGGCGCCAGCGGATGGATGCCCGCGATGTCGGTCCAGCCCCGCGTGCCCTTGTAGCCGACCACGCCGCAGAACGAGGCCGGCCGGATCACCGAGCCGGCGGTCTGGGTGCCGAGCGCGACGGGCACCATGCCGTCGGCGACGGCGGCGGCCGAGCCGCTGGAGGAACCGCCGGGCGTGTGGCCGGGATCGTGGGGATTGCGCGTCTTGCCGGGATGCGAGGAGGCGAACTCGGTCGACACCGTTTTGCCCAGCACGATGGCGCCGGCCGCGCGCAGGGTCGCGACGCAGGCGGCATCGGCGTTCGGTCGATGGCCGGCGTATGCCCGCGAACCGTAGGTCGTGACGGAGTCGGCGGTGTCGATAACGTCCTTGATGCCGATCGCGAGGCCCGCCAGCGGACCCTTGCCGGGCGCCAGCGCGGCCTTGCGGGCGTTGGCCTCGTCGACGATTTCCCACGCCGCCACGGCTGGTTCGCGCGCCGCGATGCGGGCCAGGCAGGCCTCGACCAGACCGCTCGCGGAGGATGGATCGGCACGCACCCGATCGAGGGTTTCGAGGACGGTGGCGCAGAGGGCGGGCTGGGGCATGGGCTACTCCCGATGGCAAGGCGGCCAGCTTGACGCGATTCGAGTTCCCCGATCAACCACCCCGCTCGCACGGGCGCCAGCTGCCAACCATCGGCAGCAGCAGCCAGCCCGGGATCGGCGCCGCTTTGCTTGTGGATCAACGGCTTGCGATATTTATGCATATCGCTTGACCAAATAAATAATCTTCTTGCATTTCAAGTCGAACTGGTCCAGAGTCTTTTCATCGGGGTGGTTTTTCGCGTGCCGACCGCGCCACCCCGCCACCACCACCGACAACACCGCAACCGACCAACACCCGGACCGGCCACCGCCAGCTCCGGGGGAGCACGGCCATGTCCAGACCCCTGCCCGCCGCATCGACCGCCACCATCCCGCACCGCCGCGCCGGCACGCATCCACCAGCCGGCGGCAACGCCCGTGGCGCGTGCCCTCGACGCGGCGGCGCCACGCCACGCGACGCTGGCATTGCTGGCGATCCGAGAATTTCATCCGGGTACAATTCGACGCCTCGCGGCTCGCGTGGCGCGATCAATCCAGCGCCTCCCGCCCGCCGACAACCGAAGGATCGGCGGCATGGCCCATCCCGCCATGAGCCGATGGCACGGGTGGGAAACGGTCTTGCCCATCGCGAAACCCGGCCATGCCCCGGTTCCGGCCATCGCGGCCAAAGCGCGACATCCGGGGTCGACGATCACGAGCAATTTCCCCCGACGCCGGCATCCGCACCGACGCCGCGCCCCGGAAGACACCGACCAGATCGGCGCCTCGATGCGCGCTCGTTTCAGTCTTGGCGCACTGTCGGACCGACATCACCGGCGTCATCTCGAACGCAGCGAGCAGCCAGCTCAGCGTCGATGGCTCCCGAAACCGCAAGGAATCCGGGGTCCCTGCGTTCGGGATGGCACGGTGCGATTAAATCCGACCGTGCGACAACCCCTTCGCCTGAGCCTGGCCCCCATGAGTCGGCGCCCCACCAGGCGTGAACTTCCGGCCCCCGCGACCGCGACGATCCGGATCCACGAGCCACGGTCACGCCGGCCGACGACACCAACGATACAAATCAGCCTGTTCCGCGACATGGCGACGATACAAACGAGCGGCATGTTGCGGCCATCGAAGCACGGCATCCCGCCGGCCCGGACCCACGAGGGGAGATCACGATGGTCAGGACTATCCCGACAATCGCCGTACCCTTCCCGCCACCCTCGCCGCGCCGGCCAACGCCGTGCTTCGCCACAAGGCACGCTGGCAGGCCCTCGTTGCCCTCTTGTCGCGCCGCGTTGCCCCGGCGCGGCGCGGCGGGACGACCGCTGGCACGGGCCGCGTCCGCGCGGCGCGGGCCGACCATCGCCGGCGAGGCCATTTTCCGGCACCATCGAATGAACACCCCTCGACTCCCGCAGTTTTTATGCCCATTCTTTCCCCCGGGTTCGCGGTGGGGAGCGGCGGACGACAATGGGCTATAGCCCGGAGCGTCATCCAACCATCATCGCCACAAGATAGTGTCGCAGCGCCCAGCGCGGGAGTGAACTGACCATGGCCGTCGATCTCAAATCGCTCGTCTCCAAGCTGAACGAACCCTGTCGCAAGGCGCTGGAAGCCTCGGCGGGGCTGACGATGTCCCGCACCAACTACAACGTCGAGATCGAGCACTGGCTGATCAAGCTGCTCGACATTCCCGAAGGCGACATCGCCAAGATCCTCAATCGCTACGAGGCCGACGCCGGCCGCCTGCTGGCCGACCTCAACCGCTACGTCGAGCGTTTCAAGACCGGCAACGGCCGCCCGCCGGCCCTGGCGCCGCAGGTGGTGTCGCTGGCCCGCGAGGCGTGGCTGTTCGCCTCGGTCAACAAGTCCGCCCCGCAAGCGCGCTCCGGCCACGTGCTGGTGGCGCTGCTGAGCGACGAGACGATGTCGATCGCGGCGCGCAACGCCTCGCCGCAGCTGGCCAAGATCCCCGTCGAGGCGCTGGCGCGCGATTTCGACGCCGCCACCGAGGGCTCCTCCGAGGCGCGCCAGGCCGAGGCTGCCTCGGCGGTGCAGTCGGGTGCCGCGACCTCCGGCGGCGCGGGAGCGCCGGCCGGCAAGACCGGCGCGCTCGATCTCTACACCACCGACCTGACGGCGCGCGCCAAGGCCGGCAAGCTCGATCCGGTGCTGGGCCGCGATCCCGAGATCCGGCAGTGCATCGACATCCTGCTGCGCCGCCGCCAGAACAACCCGATCCTGACCGGCGAGGCCGGGGTCGGCAAAACCGCGGTGGTCGACGGTCTGGCGCTGAAGATCGCGGCTGGCGACGTGCCCGACAAGATCAGGAACTGCGCCATCCGGGTGCTCGATCTCGGCCTGCTGCAGGCCGGCGCCGGCATGAAGGGCGAGTTCGAGAACCGCCTCAACAGCGTGCTGCAGGACGTCAAGGCCTCGCCGCAACCAATCATCATGTTCATCGACGAAGCCCACATGATGATCGGCGCCGGCGGCGCCGCGGGCCAGGGCGATGCCGCCAACCTGCTGAAGCCGGCACTGGCGCGCGGCGAGCTGCGCACCATCGCCGCCACCACGTGGGCGGAGTACAAGAAGTACTTCGAGCGCGATCCCGCCCTGACGCGGCGCTTCCAGGTCGTCAAGGTCGAGGAGCCCGACGAGAAGAACGGCATCGACATGCTGCGCGGCATCGCCGCGGTGATGGAAAAGCATCAC
Organism: Caenispirillum bisanense; assembly: GCA_945878895.1. Taxonomy (GTDB): domain Bacteria; phylum Pseudomonadota; class Alphaproteobacteria; order Reyranellales; family Reyranellaceae; genus CAMDVZ01. The sequence goes on from CAMDVZ010000197.1 coordinate 6,654, forward strand.
GGCGTGCGGGTGCTCGACGAGGCCGTCCAGGAAGCGGTGCGGCTGTCGAACCGCTACATCGCGGGTCGCCAGCTGCCCGACAAGGCGATCAGCGTGCTCGACACGGCTTGCGCGCGCGTCGCCATGGGGCTGGGATCGACGCCGCCGGCCGTCGAGGATCTGCGCCGCCGGATCGGTTTGCTCGATGGCCTGATCAACATCCAGAAGCGCGAGCAACAGGCCGGCACCGACCACGCCGAGGAGATCGCCGAGGGCGAGACCCTGCTGGCGCGCCAGCGCGAGGAACTCGTCGGACTCGAGGAGCGCTGGGCCAAGGAGAAAGTGCTGGTCGACGACGTGACCAAGCTGCGCAACGAACTCGAAGGCGAAACCAGCGACGCCGATCGGCCGGCGAAAAAAGCCTCGCTCGACGTCAAGTGGGCCGAGATGAAGGCGTTGCAGGGCGACTCGCCGCTGGTGATGCCGCTGGTCGACGCCCAGGCCGCCGCCGCCATCGTCGGCGACTGGACCGGCATTCCGGTCGGCCGCATGCTGGGCGACCAGATCCGCACGGTGCTGAACCTCAAGGCCAAGATGGCCGAGCGGGTGATCGGCCAGGACCACGCGCTGGAGATCGTCGCCAAGGGCATGCGCACGGCGCGCGCCCGCATGCAGGACCCGCGCAAGCCGCTGGGCGTCTTCATGCTGGCGGGCACGTCGGGCACCGGCAAGACCGAGACCGCGCTGACACTGGCGGAGGAAATGTACGGCGGCGACCACGCGCTGACCGTCATCAACATGAGCGAGTTCAAGGAAGAGCATAAGGTCTCGATGCTGGTCGGCTCGCCGCCGGGCTATGTCGGCTACGGCGAGGGCGGCGTGCTGACGGAAGCCGTGCGGCGCCATCCCTACTCGGTGATCCTGCTCGACGAGGTCGAGAAGGCGCATCCCGGCGTCCAGGACGTGTTCTACCAGGTGTTCGACAAGGGCATGTTGCGCGACGGCGAGGGCCGCGACATCGACTTCAAGAACACCGTGATCATCCTCACGTCGAACGCCGGCACCGACCTGATCGCCAAGCTGTGCGCCGACGAGGAAACCCGGCCCAACCCGGAAGCGCTCGGCACCGCCCTGCATCCGGAGCTGCTGAAGACCTTCAAGCCGGCGTTCCTCGGCCGCATCACGATCGTGCCCTACTACCCGCTCGACGACGCCACGATCCGCAAGATCGTGCGCCTGCAACTGGGCCGCGTCGTCAAGCGCGTGCAGGAGAACTACAAGGCGACGGTGACCTACAGCGACGACATGGTCGGCGCCATCGCCGGCCGCTGCACCGAGGTCGAGTCCGGCGCCCGCAACGTCGAGCAGATCATCCAGCGCACCCTGTTGCCCGAGCTCTCCAGCGAGTTCCTTGGCGCCATGGCCGACGGCCGGTCGATCAACAAGGTCCACATGGGCGTCGGCACCGACGGCCAATTTGAATATAGAATTGAATGATCACTAGTCTAAAAAATTTGTCCACGGGTCGCTTCGAGGCTGGACAAGCACAGGGGCGTAAGTTATTAGATTGAGCAGTCACTCGCTGATGAGTGCCCCCAAGGCCAACCGCTCTGGGCACCAGCACCCCCAGGAGCGACGCGAACGGGTCAAGTTGTCAGTTCCGTAACGTAAGGAGGCTATCATGGCTATCTACATGAAATACGAAGGCGTCCCCGGCCAGGCGACCACCCAGAACTACAAAGACTGGATCACGCTGCACTCGATGCAGTTCGGCGTCGGCCGCGGCATCTCCACCCCGACCGGCTCGGCCGCCAACCGCGAAGCCTCGACCGCCTCGGTGTCGGAGTGCGTCGTGTCCAAGGT
>CAMDVZ010000198.1 GCA_945878895.1 Caenispirillum bisanense
GTCACCAGCACGCCGTTCTCGGCCCGCACGTAGCTGCCCGACGTGTCCTCGACGACGACATCGCCCAGCGTGGCGTTGCCGCGATCGTCGCGCGGCGTCTCTGCCCAAAGCGCTTCCCACGAGCCGATGTCGCTCCAGCCCATGTCGACCGGCACGACGACGGCGCGCGTGGTGTGCTCCATCACGGCGTAGTCGATCGATTTCGACGGGCTGCGTCCGAACGCTTCTGCGTCGAGGCGAATGAAGTCTAGATCGCGGGTAGCGCCCTTGAAGGCATTGACGCACGCCGCGACGATCTCGGGCTCGAACCGCCGCAGTTCCTGGAGGTAGTGGTCCGCGCGCATCAGGAAGATGCCGCCGTTCCAGGCGTGGCCGCCGGCGGCAAGCATGTCGAGGGCGCGCGCCGCGTCGGGCTTTTCGATGAAGCGATCCACCTTGTGGCATCCGGCGGCGTCGTCGAGCGGCGGGCCGACCTTGATGTAGCCGTAGCCGGTGTCGGGTGCCGTCGGATGGATGCCGAAAGTGACGAAGCCGCCATTGGCGGCGGCCGGGGTGGCACGCTCGATAGCCGCCTGGAACGCCTCGGGACGATGGATCAGATGGTCCGACGGCAGCACGAGGATCGGCCGCGCGGGACCTCCGGCGGCCGCCATCAGCGCGCCCACCGCCACGGCAGGCGCGGTGTTGCGGGCAACCGGCTCGAGGATGATCGCCGCGGGCGACACGCCGATCTCGCGCATCTGCTCGGCGACCAGAAACCGGTGCTCGGCATTGCAGATCACGATGGGCGGCAGGAAGCGGGCCTGGTCGGACACGCGGAGCGCGGTCTGCTGCAGCAACGTGCGCTCGCCCGACAGCGCGAGGAACTGCTTGGGCAGCGATTCGCGCGAGAGCGGCCAGAGGCGGGAACCGGAACCGCCCGACAGGATCACGGGCTGGACGAGCCGCGTCGCGGCGGGCTCCATGGAGTCGGGCATGGCGTGGCCCGGTTCTAGCGGCCGGTGGCCGCGCGCGGGGCGCGGTTGACGTTGGCGTCGCCGCCGGCGGTCATCTGGTCGTGGATCCAGCGATAGGTCTTCTCCAGGCCATCCTCGAGCCGGACCGATGGCGCCCAGCCCAGTTCGGCCTTGATCAGCGTGTTGTCGCTGTTGCGGCCGCGCACGCCCTTGGGCGCGTCGAGCTTGTAGCGGCGCATCAGCTTCACACCCGCGAGCTTCTCGGCGAGATCGACGAGACGATTGATCGTCACCATTTCGTCGCTACCGATGTTGATCGGCTCGTGGAATGCCGACGCGGTCAGGCGCGTCGTGCCGTAGGTGCAGTCGTCGATATACATGAAGGAGCGGGTCTGCTCGCCGTCGCCCCAGATCTCGATTTCGTGGCGACCCGAAAGCTTGGCCTGGATCACCTTGCGGCAGATCGCGGCGGGCGCCTTCTCGCGGCCGCCGTCGTAGGTGCCGTTCGGGCCATAGACGTTGTGGTAGCGGGCGACGCGGGTCTTGATGCCGTAGTCCTCGCGGAAGTGCCGGCACATCCGCTCGCTGAACAGCTTCTCCCAGCCATAGCCATCCTCGGGCAGGGCGGGGTAGGCATCCTCTTCCTTCAGCGCGGTGAGGTCGGCGTCGGTCTGCTTGTCGGCGGCGTAGACGCAGGCCGAGGACGAGAAGAAGTAGCGGTCGACGCCGTACTCCTTGGCCGCCATCAGGCCGTGCGTGTTGGTCAGGACCGACAGCATGCACTCGGCCTTGTGGGTTTCGATGAACCCCATGCCGCCCATGTCGGCAGCCAGATTGTAGACGTGGCGGGCGCCGCGAACGGCCTGGAAAGCGTCCTCGCGGCGGGCCATGTCGAGCCGCAGGTTTTCGGCGGCGGGATGCACCTGGTACCATTCCGCCAACGGTTTGACGTCGACGGCCCGGATCCGCGTGTGTCCGAGCGTGCCCTGGAGGTATCGCACCAGGTGTCCGCCAATGAAGCCGCCGGCTCCGGTAACCACTACAAGATCGTCGTTCGCCATGGTCGCACTCGCATCGATCAGGATTGGATGATTGCCATATTATAGTGATTTCGCAGATATTTGCGAGACATCTTTCAAGTCACGCTTTGGAGGCATTGTCGGACGACGGGCCGGGGTCTGGCCATCCCCGATCGGCTACCGGGCGGTAGCGGCGTGCAGGATGGTCTCGAACCGGGATGCGATGGCGCCGATGTCGAAAGCACGCTCGGCATAGGCGCGCGCGTTGGCGCCCAGCGTCGCGCGCCAGTCGGGTTGTTCGCGCAAACGCTGCGCGGCGGCGACGAACCCGGCCTCGTCGTCGGGCGCGAGGACGAGGCCCGCGTTGTTGGCCACGATGGTGCGGGCGGCGAGGTTGACGGCGGGCATCGCGGTCAACAACGAGCGGCCGGCGCACAGATAGGTCAGCACCTTGGACGGAACCGAGTAGACGCCGGCATCGGGTTCCAGAACAGCCATCAGCACGTCGGCGGCGGCCAGCATGTCGGGCATGCGCTCGAAGGGCTGGAACGGCAGCAGCAGCAGATTGTCGAGTTTGCGTTCGGCCTTGCGTTCGGCGAGCCATGTGGCACCGAGGCCTTCCGAGACCACGACGACACGGACGGCGGGATCGTCGCGATAGCGTTCCGCGACCGCGATCAGCAGGCCCGGGTTGTGCTTGAGACCCAGCGTGCCGGAATAAAGGAAGACGACCTTGTCGAGGAGGCCGTGGGCGCGCGCGAAGTCGTTGAGCTTGGGACGCGGCGGCAGCTCCTCCAGCGGCGCCCAGTTCTCGATCGTCGCGACGCGACGTTCCTCGACGCGCCAGTCCCGCAAGAGCGGCTTGAAATCGTCGGTGATGGCGACGACCTGGTCGCTGCGCCGGATCAGGCCGCTCTCCAGTCGCCGGTAGTGCCAGATCACGGGCGCGGCGAGCGCGCCGAACTTCTGGCCGAGGATGCGGGCGATCGCCTCGGCGTAGATGTCCTGGATCCAGAACACGAAGCCCACGCCATTGGCCGCGCACCAGCGTTGCGGCGCGATCAGAGAGTCCGGCGGCGTGTTGCTCATCAGCGTCACGTCGGGCCGGAACTTCTCGAGCTCCGCCGCCAGCAGCTTTCCGTAGGCGCGTTCCTGGCGGAAGCGTTTGACGTAGCTGTATTTCGCGATGGGCTCGCCGAGATCGATCGGCGCGACGTCGAAGCCGGCGGGATCGGCGGGCTGTTTCGCGAGCGCGCCGCGGGGGGTCTGGAACCCTGCCGAGAACATGTGGCGGACGGCGTGCCCGCGCCGGGCGAGCTCGCGGGCGAGCTGGACCTGGAAGGGATGGCCGGAATTGTCGTACAGCAGAATGCGCATGTCGGTGTTGGCCTGTTCGCCCGGGTTCGGCGTCGGGAGGGGAGCGAGCCGACCGGGCGCCGGTCAGTAGGCGTTCTTGCCGCGCAGGACCGCGAACACCGTCATGAACACGATCTTGAGGTCGAACAGCAGCGACCAGTGCTCGATGTAATAAAGGTCTTGATCGACGCGCCGCTGGATCTTCTCGATCGTGTCGGTCTCGCCGCGCCAGCCGTTGACCTGCGCCCAGCCCGTCAGTCCGGGGCGGACGCGGTGGCGGGCGGCATATTCGTCGACGGCTTCCTGGAACAGGACGTTCTCGGCCCGGGCGCCCACCGGATGGGGGCGCGGGCCGACCACCGACATGGCGCCCGTGAGCACGTTGAAAATCTGCGGCAGTTCGTCGACGCTGGTGCGGCGGATGAAGCGGCCAACGCGCGTGATTCTCGGATCGTCCCTCGACGCCTGGGTGGGCGCGATGTCGCGGCACTGGTCCACGTACATGCTGCGGAACTTCAAGACCTCGATGCGCTGGTTGTTGAAACCATAGCGGGTCTGGCGGAACAACACGGGGCCACGGCTGTCGAGCTTGATGGCGATCGCGGTCGCGATCATGACCGGCGCGAAAACCAGAAACATGATCGATGCCAGCACGATGTCCTCGATCCGCTTGAGGATCAGCTTTTCCTCCGACATCCGCCGGTCGAACACATTCAGTACGGTGACGTCGCCGAGCTCGCTGTAGGCGCAATGGGCGAGCCGGAAGCCGATCATGTCGGGCGCCAGACGGATGTCGACCGGGAGCTCCCACAGCTTGCGCAGCACCTTCATGACCCTGATTTCGGCCGCCCACGGCAGCGCCACCACGATCTGATCGACCGGAGTCTTGCGGGCGTAGGCGATCAGGTCGTCGACGGTGCCTAGCACCGGCACGCCCTCGACCGGCGGCAGTGGCCGGACCGCGCGTTCGTCGAAAACACCCACGATCCGGTAGTCGTGCGTGCCGGTCTGGCGCAGGTGCTGGATCAGACGTCGACCGTGCGGACCCGCGCCGACGATCGCCACGTCGCGCGTCATGCGGCCTTCCTTGACCCATGTCGAGAGCACGCCGTACGCGACGAAGCGTATCGCGAAGAAGCTGCCAAGCGACCAGAAGTGCCACAGGATCGCCCAGCCACGCGGGAAGTTGGACGATACCTTGGTGACGAACGCCACGACGATCAGGACGGCGACGACGGCAGTCCAACCGACCACGATCCGTCCGAGCTGGCGGGGTACGTTGAAGAGGACGCGGACGCTGTAAAGGCCAAGCTGGTGGAATACGTTGGCCACCAGAAGGGAGCCGCCCGCCATGGTCAGGATGTACTGGCCGTCGAATGTCGCGAAGTGCTCCGGAAGCCAGACCATGATCGCGATCCACGCCGCCAGCGCCGGCGCCAGCGCGTCGAGCAGCCGCACGGTCAGCAGGAGTTTTTTCTCCTGGTAAGCGTTGGTCTTATCCATGGCTCGCCTCGCGAAAACCGAAATCGACACGAGCCAGCCGCAGTGTCATCCGCGCGTCCGTGGGCCGGAACGGCAGCGCGATTTTGCGGGACACCATGAAGGGCATGTCAATGTCGCTCGATCAAACTGGGGCAGCGTATCGATTCCTGCTGCAATATGGCGGCATCTTACATGATAAACGCTCCGCAATAAATTGAAATTGTGGGAGTAAATGGAATAACGCCATTCAGCCGCGCGCGGCTGTACGAAGGCTGGCGCTGCCCGTCGGAGCGCGCTGCAGGATTGAAGGGCGGGCTATTCCGAAGCGGCGGGGAATCTTAATTCTTGATAGTATAATCAATATTTTATATAGTTTTCCTAACCTTACTTTTAAGATTAACCGACGCTTGCGATGGCGGCGACGCGTTGGTCGGTTTCGGGTTTGCGCGCGAAGCGGCGAGCACCGCGACGAATCGAGAGGCGATGAGAGAGCAAATCACCCCTGTCGTCCTGACTTTCAACGAGGCACCGAACATCGGTCGTTGCCTGGAGCAGCTGACCTGGGCGGCTTCCGTCGTGGTGGTGGATAGCGGCAGCGACGACGACACCGCGGCGATCGTCGCGCGGTTTCCCAACGCGCGCCTCGTGGTCCGTTCGATAGCCATGCCCGACAATGGACGTTCGCGGTCCACGAGACCGGCATCGTCACGCCCTGGGTGTTGCGGCTCGATGCCGACTACATCGTGCCGAGGGACACCATCGACGAAATTCTTGAACTCGCTCCGGCGGCCGACATCGGAGGCTATCGCTCGGCGTTCCGCTATTGCATCGAGGGGCGCCCGCTGCGGGGGTCGCCCTATCCACCGCTGCCGACCTTGTTCCGTCGCGACTCCATTGCGTTCCTGCAGGACGGACACACCGAAAAGGCGCATGTCGCGGGCACCGTCCCGATGCTTGCCGGGCACATCGACCACGACGACCGCAAGCGGCTGGACCGCTGGCTGGTGTCGCAGTTCCGCTATCAGGCACGCGAGGTCGACAAGTTGCTCGACACGCCATGGGCGCGGTTGTCGTGGGGCGACCGCATCCGGTTGAGCCGCGTGTTGGGGCCGCCGGTCGTCCTGCTCTACTGCTTGCTGGGCAAGGGCCTGATTCTCGACGGCAGGGCGGGCTGGCTGTACGCCTTCCAGCGCGCGACGGCCGACCTGATCCTCTCGATGCTCCTCCTCCAGCGCGACCTTTCCGCGCCAACGGCGAAAAAATGAGCTCCGCGACATGACCTACATCATCGGACTGAACGCCTTCCACGCCGATTCGGCGGCCTGCCTCGTCAAGGACGGCGTCCTTGTCGCCGCGGCGGAAGAGGAGCGTTTCCGGCGCATCAAGCACTGGGGTGGATTTCCCAGCCAGGCGATCGCCTATTGTCTGAAGGAGGCCGGCATTGGCCTCGACCAGCTCGAGCACGTCGCGATCAACCGCGACGGCCGGGCGAGCTTCTGGCGCAAGGTCGCCTATGTCGCGACCAAGCGGCCCAGCCTCGACCTGATCATGAGCCGGGTGCGCAATCGCAAGCAGTGGGGCGACATCGAGAGCCAGCTGGCCGAGGGACTGCCGGACCAGAAGTTCGGCGGCAAGGTCCACGCCGTCGAACATCATCTCTGCCATCTCGCCTCGACGTTTCTTGTGTCGCCGTTCGAGCGGGCGGTGGCGGTGTCGGTCGACGGGTTCGGCGATTTTTCCAGTGCCGCCTGGGGGATCGGCGACGGCACGAAGCTGTCGATCGACGGCCGGGTACATTTCCCGCACTCGCTGGGGATTTTCTACGAAGGCATCACGCAGTTCATCGGCTTCCCGAACTACGGCGACGAGTACAAGGTGATGGGTCTCGCGCCCTATGGCGAGCCGAAGTACGTCGACCGGATGGAGAAGCTCGTCCGCCTGCGCGACGACGGCTCGTTCGAACTCGATCTGCGCTATTTCACGCACGCCCGCGAGGGATCCAAGTACGAAGTGCGCGATGGCACGCCTTCCGGAGGCCGCATCTGGGCGGACGCCATGACCGGGCTGCTGGGTCCCGCCCGCGGCAAGGACGAGCCGCTCGAACAGCGTCACATGGACCTGGCACGCTCCGCCCAGGCGATGTTCGAGAACGCCTATTTCAATCTGCTGGGCGCGCTGCATCGTCGGTACGACTGCGACGCGGTCGTGCTGTCGGGAGGCTGCGCCTACAACTCCGTGGCCAACGGCAAGGTCTACGACCGCACGCCCTTCAAGCAGTGTTACATCCAGTCGGCCGGCGGCGACGCCGGCGGCGCCATTGGGGCGGCCTTCGATGTCTGGCACAAGCTGCCGCAAGCCGCCGCCGCGCCGCGCCACTTCGTGAGGGATCACGCATACTGGGGACCGTCGGCAACTGCGTCGGAGATCGCGGTGGCCGTCGCGGCCCGCAAATCGGAATTCGACGCCGCCAATTGCTCGATCGACGTACTGGCCGACGAGAGCGAGCTGTGCCGCCGCACCGCCAGGGCGATCTCCGAGGGCAAGGTGATCGGCTGGTTCCAGGGGCGGATGGAGTGGGGCCCGCGCGCGCTCGGCAACCGCTCGATCCTCGGCGATCCGCGGCGCGCCGACATGAAGGACATCCTCAATCTCAAGATCAAGCGGCGCGAGTCGTTCCGACCCTTCGCTCCCTCGATCCTGCGCGAGGCGGTGGCGGACTGGTTCGAGACCGACGACGACGTGCCTTTCATGATGCAGGTGTTCAAGATCAAACCGGCGCGGCGCGCCTCGATCCCGGCGGTCACGCATGTCGATGGCTCGGGCCGCTTGCAGACCGTCAAGGAGAGTGGAAATCCGCGCTACCACAAGCTCATCTCTGCTTTCGGCGAGCTGACCGGCGTGCCGATCGTGCTCAACACCAGTTTCAACGAGAACGAGCCGGTGGTGTGCAGGCCCGAGGAAGCGATCGACTGTTTCCTGCGCACGAAAATGGATGTGCTGGTGCTCGGCGATACGTTCATCGAACGCCGGACGTGACACAACGTCGCGACGGACCGCAAGCCGTCGCCCCGATATTGCCGGTTGCCTCGGATTCTGGTTGGCTCGGCGAACGTGACCGGCGGATGCCGGCACGCAGCGATGTCTTGCGGGAGCCTTGGCTATGACTCGTCTTCGTCTCGTCGCGGTTGGACTGTCCGCGGTCATGGGATTTGCACTGATGTCGGGTTCGGCGCGCGCCGAATGCACGATAGGCGACTGCTGGGGCGCGGTCGCGTTCGGTTCGGGCGGTGCGTGGGGATACGCCGTCAATCATCCCTCCAGATCGGCGGCCGGCGAGGCCGCCAGCGAGGAATGCGGGTCTGGCTGCCGCGTTCTGACGTTCCACAACAGCTGCGCCGCCTACGCGGCCGGGTCCGGGGGCTACGGCTGGGGCAACGCCTCGACGCGGGAAGAGGCCGAGGAAACCGCGATGGAGCAATGCCGCAGCCTGGGCGGCGGTTGCGCGGTCAAGGTTTACGGCTGCACTTCGCGCTAGTCGCTCGCTTCAATTAATTTGAAAGGGCGTGGATTTTGTGAGTCTGTCTGCTCGCGACACCAGCGAGGGAGGCGATCATGTCCGGGAGTGATATCTCGATAAAGAAGTATGTCGTGCGGCTGAGCGTCGAGGAACGCGATC
>CAMDVZ010000199.1 GCA_945878895.1 Caenispirillum bisanense
AAATGGCCGGGCCTCCAGACCATCGTGGTCGTCGACGCCACCCGCGAGATGCATGGCAAGACCGAGCGCGAGACGCGCTACTTCGTCTCCTCGCTGGACCTCCCCGCCGGGCGGATGGGTCCTCTCGTGCGCGACCACTGGGCCGTCGAAAACAGTCTCCACTGGGTCATGGACATGGTCTTCCGCGACGACGAGTGCCGCCTGCGCACCGACCACGCGCCGGCCAACTTCACGACCATCAAGCACATCGCGCTGAACCTCGCGCGGCGTGCCACGACGAAGGACTCGCTACGCCTCAGGCGCAAGCGCGCGGCGTGGAACGACGACTTTCTCCTCGGTCTGCTCGCCGCGTGATTTTTTCACCCGGTTCCCCTGATCGACCTACCCCTTTCGCGTCGGAGGCGGCGGCACCGCGCCCGCCCGCTCGGTGATCAGCTTGTAGTGCTCGGGCCGGCGGTGTTTGGCGAAATTGAAGACGTTCTGGCGGATCGACTCGCCCATCGAGAGGTCGGCATCGAACATGATCACCTCGTCCTCCTCGCTCATCGCCTGGGCGGCAATCTCGCCGGTGGGTGCCACGATGACCGAGGCGCCGTACATGCCGAAGCCGTCTTCCTTGCCCGCCTTGGCGGTGGCGACGATCCAGGTGCCGTTCTGGTAGGCGTTGGCCTGCACCGACAGCAGGTGGTGGAACACGCGGCGGTAGGGCGGCTCCTCGAAATAGATGTTGTCGGTGGGCGTGTTGTAGCCCAGCGCCACCATCTCGACGCCCTGCAGGCCCATCACCCGAAACGTCTCCGGCCAGCGCCGGTCGTTGCAGATGCACTGCCCGATCACGAGGTCCTCGTCGAACATCCGCCAGACGTTGAAGCCGAGGTTGCCGACGTCGAAATAGCGCTTCTCCAGATGCTGGAACGGCGCGTCGGGGATGTGGTCGATGTGGCCCGGCAGATGCACCTTGCGGTACTTGCCGACGATGCGGCCATCGGGCGCCACCAGGATCGAGGTGTTGAACCGGCAGGTGCGGCCGCCCTCCTCCGTCAGCTCGGCATAGCCGAGGTAGAAGCCGACCCCGCGCTCGCGCGCCAGCTCGAACAGCGGCAGCGTCTCGGGCGAGGGCATCTGCGCCTCGAAATAGCTGTCGATCTCGGCCTGGTCGGTCATCCACCAGCGCGGAAAGAACGTCGTGAGCGCCAGTTCGGGGAACACCACGAACTTGCAGCCCGAATCGGCGGCCTGGCGCAGCATCGCCATCATGCGCTTGACGGCGGAGGCCTTGCTGTCGGCCCGGTGGATGGGGCCCATCTGGGCGGAAGCGACTTTGATACGGCGGGTCATGTCTACGTTTATCCCCTATGGCGTCCGTCCGAGCGGCGACGCACTCGACAGACAGAAAACATCATTCCGGGCCGAGATGCAGCAGCGGATCTTGTCGTTCATGCAGAATGCGGACCACGATGATCTCGCCATCGGTGACGCGATAGAAGACGACGTGTCGCCCGTAGCGCACGCCGCGATATTCGCTGCCTTCGCCGAGCACTCGAGCCGCTCTGTTGGGAAATCGACGCAACCCATCCATGCAGACGGACAGCCCGTTGACGTAGCGCTCCATCTGTCGCTGCCCCCAAGTCGCGAAAGAGTGGGCTGCGATTTCGATCACGTCGGCCTGCGCCACGGGCCGAAGGACGACACGTCGATCCTTCAAGCAGCCTTCCGGGCGCGCCGGATCGCTTCCGCCTTGATCGCCTCCGGATCCCACGGAACCGGCGGCCCGCTGTTCTCGCCTTCGCGCAGCAACTCCTTCAGTCGCTTTACCTTCGCGCGCCGTTCGGCGTCCCGCGCCTGCATGCCACGCAACGCCTCGCGGACCACCGCGCTGGCGTTGTCGTAGTCGCCAGACTTGACCTTCGCCTTGACGAAACCTTCGAGCTTCTGGGTCAGCGAGATGTCCATCGCGATGCTCCGATACCGATGTCAAACGTTAGCATAAATGACCATCACGCAAAACCGCCCAGCTCCCGGACCATCTCCCGCTCGTCGAGCGTCGGTGTGTGCGTATGCGGACGGTCGTTTCCCGTCGGCCGGAAGCCGCACCGGCCATAGAGCCGCTCGGCCGGCTGGTTGCCCGCCGGCACCCAGAGCGTGATCCGCGAGGCGCCCCATGCCCGCGCCCAGCCGCACACGGCCTCGATCAGGGCGGCGCCGACGCCCGCGCCGCGCGCCGAGCGGTCGACGAACATCGCGACGATGAGCGGATCGGCGTTGTCGGGGTCATCGGGGCGGACATAGCCGGTCACCGTTCCGACCCATTGCCCCTCGCGTTCCGCGACGAACACCGCCGCGATGTCGCCGGTCGACGCACGGGCTGCCCGCTCCCGCCAGGCGTCGTCCGTGAACGTCCGCTCGTGCGCGAGCGTCGAACCAAAGGCCATCGGCGAGTCGGCGAGCGCGTGCAAGCGACGGGCCCGCATGCGCTGCCAGTCATCTGGTTGTATCCGGCGGATCAGTGGCGTCATGATGCCTCGGCAACCACCCTGCTACGAATCGACGGTGGGTCGTCGCTCCAACACACGCCACCGAATCAGCACGGGCACGTGTCGCCGGACGGCAATCTGATCACGCAGGCAGCGCCGCAACTGCTGAACCCCGAATATTCCCGAACGCCCTCGGCCTTCGACCCGAAGACGAAAAGCACCCGGCGGTTCTGCGGCTCCTCAGTGCCTGGCGGTGTCTGGACCAGTGGCTGTGTGGCGGCTCGCCTTACGACAACGATGCGATCACCCGGCCATCCGAGCTCGACCATTACGTCCCGGACGGCATTGGCGCGCCGAAGGTCGAGATCAGGATCAAGAACCGCCGGCTCGGCGGAATCAGTGTAGGCCGAAATTGCGGCCAATCTCAAACAATGCGCCGGAATACCTCGCTCCTGACCGATTGCCTGCCCAATGGTGCTCCTCCCCATCGAGATAACCTCGGTCTTCCCGTAGGCCAAATATACAAATGGATAGCTACATCCACGAGCCGCGCCGCCATCGACGACGAGAATTGCCAAGACGGCCGCGACGATTCGAGCGAGCATCGCCTTTCCTCCGGGTTCAAAACAACGGCCGCGCGCCGAACCCGGCCATCTTCGTCATCTCGGGCGTCGCGCGCCCCAGCGGCCGCGACGCGTCGGGCGTGTCGCATTTCAGGAACTGGCCGCTGCCCTTCTCGGCGTTGAGCGTGCCGTTCTCCACCACGACGCGGCCGCGGCTGATGACGGTCACCGGCCAGCCGGTCAGGCGACGGCCCTCGTAGGGGGAATAGCCGACGTTGTCGTGCAGGTCGGCCCAGCGGACGGTGACGTCCTTCTTGTCGTCCCAGATCGCGAGGTCGGCGTCCGACCCCACCGCGATCGTGCCCTTGCGCGGATAGAGGCCGTAGAGCTTGGCGTGGTTGGTCGAGGACAGCTGCACGAACCGGTGCAGATCGATGCGGCCGGTCTGCACGCCCTCCGAGAACAGCAGCGGCAGGCGCAGCTCGACGCCCGGCAGGCCGTTGGCCATCTCCTTGAAGGTGGTCTTGTCGCCCTTCGGGATCTTGCCGCCGGCGTTGAACTGGTACGGCGCGTGGTCCGACGAGAAGACGTCGAACGTGCCGTCGGACAGGCCCGCCCACACCGCCTCCTGGCCGGCGGCGTCGCGCGGCGGCGGGCTGCAGCACCACATCGCGCCCTCGACTCCGGGCTTGTCGAGATCGTCGGCGGTCAGCGTGATGTATTGCGGGCAGGTCTCGGCGAAAATCTTGAGGCCCTTGGCGCGTGCCTGGCGCACCGTCTCGATCGCCTCGATCTCCGACATATGGACCAGCAGCATCGGCGCGTCCACCAGACGCGCCAGCGAGACGGCGCGGTTGGTCGCTTCGGCCTCCGCGACGCGGGCATGGGCGATGGCATGGAATTTGGGCGCTACGTGGCCCTGCTCGACCAGATGGTGCGCCAGCCACGCGATCATGTCGTGGTTCTCGGCGTGCACCATGACCAGCGCGCCATCCCTGCGGGCGAGCGCCAGGATGTCGAGCATCTGGTAGTCGCTGACCTTCATCGCGTCGTACGTCATGTAGATCTTGAAGGACGTGTAGCCCTCGCGGATCAGCGCCGGCAGTTCCTGCCCCAACGCCTGTGGCGAGGGATTCGTCACGATCAGATGGAAGGCGTAGTCGATCACCGCCTTGGGCGTGGCGCAGGCGTGGTAGTCGTTGACGACCTGGCGCAACGACATGCCGCGGTGCTGGGCGGCGAAGGGGATGATCGTGGTGGTGCCGCCGAACGCGGCCGACACGGTGCCACTGTGGAAGTCGTCGGCGCACATCACGCCCATGCCGGATTTTTGCTCGACATGCACGTGGCTGTCGATGCCGCCAGGCAGCACGAACTTGCCGCCGGCGTCGATCTCGCGGGCACCATCGCCCTCGACCGTGCCGAGGGCGGCGATCTTGCCGTCCTTGATTCCGATGGCGCCGTCGAAGGCGCGGTCCTCGGTGACGATGCGGGCGTTGCGTATGACCAGGTCGTAATCGCTCATGTTTCCTACTCCGCGGCGATCGGCATCGCGATGCCCGATGATTTCAGGCGCCGGTCGAGGCGGCCCATCAGTTGCTCCAGTTCCGCCACGTCGGCCGGCGTCAGCGACGAGCCCGGCGCGCGCTGTTTGGCGGACTTGATGGCGCCTCGTCGGCGCAGCACTTCCTTGCGCAGCGCAAGACCGATGCCGGGCTGCACCTCGTGGCGCACCAGCGGCAAGTAGATGTCGAACAAATCCTCGGCCTCCTCGATTTTGCCGGCGGCGAACAGCGCGTGCACGCGCACCAGCATTTCCGGCCAGGCGAAGCCGGTCATGGTGCCATCGACGCCGCGGCGCAGTTCCTGCGGATAGTGCAGGCCGCCATTGCCGACCAGGATCGCGACGCGGCGACGGCCGGGCTTCGCCTCGTCGGCGCGGATGCGGGTAATCTTGTTGAGCGCCGAGGCGTCCTCGTGCTTGAGCATGACGAGTTGGGGAAACTCGTCGACCAGGCGCGCGAACACCGAGGTGGCGAGGAACACGCCAGTGGTTTGCGGATAGTCCTGGTAGATGACCGGCACGTCGGGGCCGAGGGTGGCGAACACCTGGACGAAGTAGTTGTAGAGACCATCGTCACCCTTGAGGCCCGGCGTCGGCGCCACCATCACGCCGGCGGCGCCCGCGTTCATGACCTCGTGCGAGAGGCGGCGCAGCGAGTCGATGCCGGCATGGCTGACGCCGACGATGGCCTTGCGGCCGCCGGCGCGCGCGATCACGCGCTTGACGACCGCGAGCGACTCGTCGGGCGCCAGCTTGTGCGCCTCGCCCATCATGCCCAGCAGCGTGAAGCCGTGGACGCCGCAGCCGACATAGAAGTCGGTCAGGCTGTCGACGCTGTCGAGATCGAGCGCGCCCGTGGCGGTGAACGGCGTCGCCGCGATGATGAAGACGCCTTTGGCCGTTTCGTCGAGCTTGCCTGTCATTCGCGGACTCCCCGTTGCGGCGCGATCATGCCAACCCGTGCCGCCCGGGTCGAGAGCGGCGACGCAACTCCGGGGCCATTCGCGACTTGAGCCCGGCGCCGGCCGGCGACACACTCGGGGGGACCACCCCACCCGAGGCCAGCATGACCGCTCCCGCCACCACCCGCGTCGCCAACCTCGACAAGCTCGTGGCGTGGGACGAATCGGAAAAGAGCCACGCCTACATCGAGGGCGGCGACCTGGTCTTCCGGGGCGGCGAGATCGTCCATGTCGGACCGGCCTACGCAGGGACGGCCGACGTCACCATCGACGGCCGCGGCCTGATGGCGATGCCGGGGCTGGTGAACGTCCACAGCCATCCCTTCTCGGAGCCCGGCAACAAGGGCATCACCGAGGAGTTCGCCAGCGACAAGCTCGGACAAAGCTCGCTCTACGAGTACCTGCCGGTGTTCGGCATGGAGGCGGACGCGGCGTGGGCGGCCAACAAGCTGGCCGTGGTCGAGCTGCTGAAAAGCGGCGTGACGACGGTGACGGACCTTTCCATCGCGCGCGATGGCTGGCTCGACGATCTCGCCTCGACCGGCATCCGCGCCGTCGTGGCGCCGATGTATCGTTCGGCCTACTGGTACACGAAGAACGGCCATTCGGTGGAATACGCCTGGGACGAAAAGGCCGGCGAAGCCGCCTTCGCCACGGCGCTGAAGACCGTCGACGACGCGATCAGACACTCCAGCGGTCGCCTGACCGGCATGCTGTGCCCGTCGCAGATCGACACCTGCACGGAAGGACTGTTCCGCGACAGTCTGGCCGAAGCACGCCGTCGCGGCATCGTGGTGCAGACCCATGCCGGCCAAGCCGTCGTGGAGTTCAACGAGATGGTGCGCCGGCATGGCATGACGCCGATCGAATGGCTCGACCGGATCGGCCTGCTGACCCCGGACCTGATCATCGGCCACGGCATCTTCCTGAACGACCACCCGCAACTGCACTGGCCGCACGGCGACGATTTCGCGCTGCTGCGCGACTCCGGCGCCGCCGTCGCCCATTGCCCGACCGTGTTCACGCGTCGCGGCATCGCGCTCAACACCATCGGCCGCTACATGGACGCCGGCATCCGCGTCGGGATCGGCACCGACACCTTCCCGCACAACATGCTCGATGAGCTGCGGTTGGCCTGCTACGCCGCGCGCCTGGTCAGTGGCAACTACAAGGCCGGTACCACCAACCACGTCTTCATGGCCGCGACCGTTGTCGGCGCGGCGATGCTGCGGCGGCCCGATCTCGGCCGCCTGGCGCCGGGCTGTAAGGCCGACTTCTCGCTGGTCGACCTCGACCATCCCTACATGCAGCCGCCGCTCGAACCGCTGCGCAGCCTGATCTATTCGGCCGGCGACCGCGCGGTGCGCGACGTCTATGTCGACGGCACGCAGGTGGTGCGCGACGGCGAGGTGCTGACCGTCGACGTGCCGGCCGCCGCCGCTGCGTTGCGCGAGGGTCAACGCCGCCGCGTCGCGTCGGCGCCGCAACGCGACTGGGCAGGCCGCGGCGTCGACCAGCTGGCGCCACCGGTCGTCCGCACGATCCCGCGCCTGCCGCAGACACGGCCGGCCTGAAGCGACGAGTGCTCTCTGGACCACGACCAGCGAATTCGCGTAGCCTCGGTTCAGACGCGCCGCAGAGCGTGCGAGACAACGAGCCCACGGGGCGAAATTTAAGGAACGGTCGCGGCAGGAGCGACCATGGAGGAGACGCCAATGACAACTCGCAAGCTCACCCGTCGCGCCGTCGCGAAGACTGCCGCGGCCTCGACCGCGCTGATCGCCGCGCCCTTCGTCGCCAGCGCGCAAGCCGCCGGCAAGCTGTCGGTAGGCCTGTGGGACCACTGGGTTCCCGGCGCCAACAAGGCCAGCGAGGCGATCATCAAGGCGTGGGCCGCGAAGGAAAAGGTCGACGTCACGATCGACTACATCACCTCGCAGGGCAACAAACTGCTGCTGACCACCGCGGCCGAGGCACAGGCCAAGTCGGGCCACGACGTTCTCGCCTTTTCGACGTGGCTGCCGGCCCGCTATTCCGACCAGCTGCTGCCCGTCAACGACGTGGTGGAGCCGCTGATCAAGCAGAACGGCGCGGTCAACGGCACGGTCGAGTATCTCGGCAAGGTCGACGGCAAGTGGCTTGGCGTACCCGCCACGATCGGCAGCCAGATCAAGGGCCCCTGCTCGCGAATCGACCTGTTGAAGCAGCACGCCGGCATCGACATCCAGGCGATGTACCCGGCCGGTTCCGCCCCGAAAGCCGACGGCTGGACTCTCGACACCTTCATGAAGGCCGCCACGGACTGCCACAAGGCCGGCGTGCCCTTCGGCATCGGTCTCGGCACCACGTCGGACTCGGTCGACACGGCCGGTGCCCTGTTCCACTCCTTCGGCGCCATGCTGGTCGACGCCAAGGGCAACATCACCGTCAAGAGCGACCCGGTCCGCCAGGCGCTCGAATACTACAAGAAGCTGATGGCGGTGTTGCCGAGCGACGCGCCGGCGTGGGACGACGCGTCCAACAACCGTTGGCTGATCTCGGGCAAAGGCGCGTTGATCATGAACCCGCCCAGCGCCTGGGCGGTCGCCAAGCGCGACGCACCGCAGATCTGCGAGCAACTGTGGAGCCACGGCTTCCCGTCGGGCCCGAAGGGCCGCTTTGGCCCCTTCCTGCCGTTCTTCTGGGGCATCTGGAAGTTCAGCAAGAACCAGGCGGCGGCCAAGAGCCTGTTGACGGCGATGTCGCAGCCGGCTGCTGTCGAACAGCTTGTCGTGGCGTCGGGCGGCTACGATCTGCCCTCGTTCGCCAATCTGACAACGCTGAAGGTCTGGCAGGAGGAAGGGCCGCCGAAGGGCACGCTCTATCACTACCCGAACCCGCACAACCACCAGACGCTCTCGATCGCCGCGGCGCC
>CAMDVZ010000200.1 GCA_945878895.1 Caenispirillum bisanense
CGCCGAGGCCCGCCCGGGGCGAACTTTCTCGCCCGTTCACCTCAGTCCGACAGGCTGCTAGCGCGGGCGACGTGCCTGTTGCCGGCGGCGGCAAGGGAGTCGTGGTCGGCATCGTCGATCTCGGCGGCGACTTCGCTCACCGCAACTCCCGGACGGCGAACGGCAAGACGCGTCTTCTGTCGATCTGGGACCAGAGCGGCTCGGCGGGACCGTCCAGTCCGTTCGGTTACGGCCGCGCGCACGATCGCGCGTCGATCGACGCGGTGCTGAAAACCGCCGACCCCTATGCGACACTGGGTTACGATCCGCGCTCGGACGATCCCGCCCACGGCACGCACGTCATGGACATCGCGGCCGGCAACGGGCGCGGGTCGACAGTGGCGGGCGTGGCATCGGAGGCCGATCTGGTGTTCGTCGAGGTCCACGCCGGCGACATCGAGTGGAACGGACCCAAGGCCGTCGGCTCCAGCTTCGGCGATTCGGCGCGCCTGATCGAGGCGATCCGCTACGTGTTCGATACCGCCGGCGACCGCCCCTGCGTGGTGAATGTCAGCCTCGGCACCAACGGCGGACCGCACGACGGGTCGACGCCGGTGGAACGCGGTATCGACCGCATGCTGGCGGAGCGGCCGAACCGGGCCGTGGTGATCGCGGCAAGCAACTCCCAGTCCG
The DNA here is from genome assembly GCA_945878895.1 of Caenispirillum bisanense. Taxonomy (GTDB): domain Bacteria; phylum Pseudomonadota; class Alphaproteobacteria; order Reyranellales; family Reyranellaceae; genus CAMDVZ01. The sequence continues at coordinate 673 of CAMDVZ010000200.1, forward strand.
ACCTGATCCACACCGGTGGCCATCTCGCGACCGGTCGAGCCATCGACCTGCGTTGGCGGCTCCCCAACAGTCGCCCCACCAACAAGGAAATGGAAATCTGGTGCGGCGGCGCCGATCGGATGGCGGTGGAGTTGATCGGTCCGGACGGCGCAAGCATCGGCCGGGTCGAACCGGGAAGCCAGGCCAAGGCGGGCGACGGCGACGCGATGTCGCTCTTCGTTTCAAATCGTCTTGCCGACCCCACCAATGGCGACAACTCGATCGGCGTCTATATCGCTGCGGGTATGCCGGCCGGCGTCTGGACGGTGCGTCTGCACGCCCTTTCGGTCACGGGCGATGGCGCCTTCCACGCCTGGATCGAACGCGACGACGAAGGACAGTCCTCGTTCGAATCGCCCTCGATGTCCCAGACCCATACCATCGGATCGATCGGGTGCGGTCGCGACACCATCGTGGTCGGAAGCTACGACGCCCACCGGCCGGGAACGCCCCTGTCGTTTTTCTCGAGCGCGGGGCCCACGCGCGATGGACGCCGGAAGCCCGAGATTTCCGCGCCCGGTCACGACGTGTGGGCGGCGCATTCCGGCACCGGCGGCGGCGTCACGCTCATGAGCGGCACGAGCATGGCCGCGCCGGCGACGACTGGCGCCATCGCGCTGTTGTTCGCGGCGGCAAGCGCCCGCGGCATCGATTTGCCGATCGCTCGCACGCGCGAGATCGCGGCGGCTGCCGCGCGTCGGGGTCCGCCGACGGGCATTGGCTGGCACGACCGCTACGGCGAGGGTCGCGTGGACGCGGCGGGAATGATCGCATTGCTGGGCTCGCCACCGGCTCCTGCCGGCGTGGCCGCGAAGCGGACGTCCGCCACGGCCTTGCGGAAACCACGCAAGGCGCCCAAATAAGTGCTCCCACGAAGAGGAATCCCTCCGCATGAAACTGCGATCAGAGCCTGTCCGTCGCGCGCGCGTCGTGGTGCCGGCCGGTGTCGAGGCGCGGTTGCGGGCCGACGACATGGTCGACCTGACGGTCGAGGTCAGGACCGCGGGTTATGTGCCGTCGGGCATGGTCGTGCGCGGCCGCATCGTGGACACCATCCTGACCGGGGCAGTGCGGGCGAGTGATCTCGACCGGCTCGACGCCGATCCCGAGGTGGTGTCCGCCGTCGTTTCCCGGCGCGTCGGCCCGTAGAGCCGGGGCCGCGTCGACCAACGAAAAAGCGGGCCCTTTCGGGCCCGCTTTGCGTTCGCGACGATGGAACGGCGCGTTTACTTCGCGCCGAACGCGGCCTTCAGTTCTTTCGTCAGGTCGGTGCGCTCCCACGAGAAGCCGCCGTCCTTTTCCGGCTTGCGGCCGAAATGGCCGTAGGAGGCGGTGCGCTGGTAGATCGGCTTGTTGAGCTGCAGGCCGCGGCGGATGTTGGTGGGGCGCAGCGGGAAAACCTCCGCCAGCACCTTCTCCAGCTTGCGCTCGTCGACCTTGCCGGTGCCCTGGGTATCAACATACAGCGACATCGGCTCGGCGACGCCGATGGCGTAGGCGACCTGGATGAGGCAACGGTCCGCGAGACCGGCGGCGACCACGTTCTTGGCGAGATAGCGCGCGGCGTAGGCGGCCGAGCGGTCGACCTTGGTCGGGTCCTTGCCGGAGAAGGCGCCGCCGCCGTGCGGGGCATAGCCGCCGTAGGTGTCGACGATGATCTTGCGGCCGGTCAGGCCGCAATCGCCGTCGGGACCACCGACCACGAAATTGCCGGTCGGATTGACGAAGAAGTCGGCGTCCTTTTTCGGCATCCAGCCTTTGGGCAGCGACTTCGCGACGTGACCGCGGATCATCTCCTTGATCATGCCGGAATTGTACTTCTTGCCCTTGGCGTTGAACTCGCGGTGCTGCGTGGACACCACGACCTTGGCCGCGCCAACGGCCTGGCCATCGACGTAGCGCACCGTCACCTGGCTCTTGGCGTCGGGCTGCAGGTCGGGTAACTCGCCCGAGCGGCGGGCCTTGCTGAGGGCTTCCAGAATGCGGTGCGAGAAAAAGATCGGCGCCGGCATGAAGGAATTTTTCTCGTAGGCCTCGCTGTCGCGGCAGGCGAAGCCGAACATCAGGCCCTGGTCGCCCGCGCCCTCCTGCTCGCCGAGATTGCCGCTCTTCTTCTTGGCGTCGACGCCCATCGCGATGTCGGGCGACTGGCCGTGCAGCAACACGTCGATGTCGAGGCCATGGAAGCTGAAGCCGTCCTGGTCGTAGCCGATGTCGCGCACGACATCGCGCGCGATTTTAGACAGCTCCTCGCGGTTGACGATGGTCCGCTCGCCGTACTTGCGCATGTAGGGATCGGAAGCGCGGCCTTCGCCGGCGATCACGATCTTGTTGGTGGTCGCCAGCGTCTCGCAGCCCAGCCTGGTGTTGGCGTGGCTGTCGTCGGCGATGCCGAGCTTGACGTCGTTGGCGATGAAGGCGTCGAGAATGGCGTCCGAAATCTGGTCGCACACCTTGTCGGGGTGGCCTTCGGAAACCGATTCGCTGGTGAAGAGATAATCCTTGAGCGCCACGGCGCGTCACTCCTGTCTCGAGATGCAGGACCGTGATCGGGCCGGGTCGTCGATGAACGACCGCGCCGACCGCTTAGCCATTTTTGTCGTGGCGGCAAGGGGTCCGAAATCCATCCACGATCGCGCCGGTTCCGGAGAGACCGATACGACGGCAATAGAAATAAGGGAAAAGGCAGAAAAATCAAGTGCTTTGAGGCGAACCTTGAGGCGCGGCGCGCCATGTCGCGGGTGTGGCGGGACAGGCCCGCGCTTCCGCTCCCGTCGCTTCCGGTGGTCGGCTTCCTGGCGTCGCCGCGAGTGCCGGCGACCGGCCAACCTCGTGCGCCGGCCGGCGCCGGTCGATGTCCTCAGTCTCCGCCCCGCTTCGCGGCCCGCCCGCGGACGCTCTCGCGATGGAGAATGTAGAGCCCGGCACTGATCAGCAGCACGATGCCCGCCCAGGTCGGCGCATCGGGCACTTCGCCCCACACCGCCCAGCCCAACAGGACGGCCCATACCAGACCGCTGTAGCGGAACGCGCCGATCACCGACGCCTCGCCGCCGCGCATGGCCAGCACGACGAGGTGATAGCCGATGGCGAGGAACACCGAGGCGGCCGCCAGCAGGCCCCATTCGCGCGCGCCCATCGGCCGCCAGCTTTCGACCAGACACAGGGCGCAACCGAACAGGCCGACCGCGAGCGCGTTGGCGAAGGTGATCACGATCGAGGGAGCCTTCGCGGGGATCCGCCGCGTGTAGATGTCGCGGAAGGCGTGCACGCCGGTGGCGAGGAAGCAGACGATGGCCCAGACACCCAGGCCGTCCACGCCCGGCCGCACGATGAACAGCACACCCGCGAATCCCACCGCGACGGCACTCCAGCGCCGCCAGCCGACGGCCTCGCGCAACCACCACGCCGCCATCGCGGTGATGAAGAGCGGCGTCGCCATGTTGATGGCCGTGGCGGTGGCGAGCGGCAGGGCGAACAGCGCCAGCAGATAGGAAACGGTGCCCAGAATGTCGAGCGCGCAACGGTTCAGGACGCGGCGGTCGACCATCCAGGCAAGCCCGCCGGCATGCCCGGTCCCGATCACCACCGCGCCGATCCACAGCGAGGCGATCATGCCGCGCACGCCGATTACCTGGCTCGCCGGCATCGATTCGCTGGCGAGTTTGATCAGCGTGTCGTTGACGATGAACATCGACATCGCCACCGACATCGCCACGATGCCGCGACGGTTCGCCCGCCACGTGGCGTCGCCGGCCGACGGCACGGGCCCGGACGCGTCGGTCAAGATCGTTCGATCGCTGGTCGCATGGCGTCAGGTTACACCAGGCGCGCCGGGCGCGCACCGGCGGGCGCTGCCGCCAGGCTTCGTCGGCGCCGCGCACGGGCGCCATGCGTGGAACGGCACGATCCGTGCTGCCTTGCGGCGGCGGTCGCTGCTATGACCGCGCCGCTTTCCGATTCCGAACGGACGAACCCGCCGCGCATGCGCACCACGAGACCGCCGATCTGGCTGCTGATGAGCGCGACCGTGTCCTCGCAGCTGGCGCTGACCATCTTCCTGCCCTCGCTGCCGACCATCGCGACGACCTTCGGCGTCGCCTACGGCACCGCCCAGCTGACATTGTCGGTCTATCTGTTTGCGTTCGCCTTCGCCCAGCTGGCGGTCGGGCCGCTGTCCGATCGCATGGGCCGCCGGCCGGTGCTGCTGGCCAGCCTGGTGGTCTTCACGCTGGGCAGCGCCGCTTGCGCGCTCAGCCCGACGATCGAGACGCTGATCGCGTCGCGCCTCGTGCAGGCCTGCGGCGCCTGCGGCGGCGTCGTGCTGGGCCGCGCCATCGTGCGCGACAGCCGCTCGGCCCAGGAAGCGCCGCGGTCGATGGGATACATGGCCTCGGCCATGGCGCTGGCGCCTGCCCTCTCGCCGTTGCTGGGCGGTCAGTTGCTCGGCCGCTTCGGCTGGCAAAGCAATTTCTGGTTCACCGCCGCCGTAGGCCTCGCGGTGCTGGTAGCGGTCTGGGCGATCCTCGGCGAGACCGCGCCGAAGGCCGCGCCACGGGCGGGCGGCGTCGTGCGCGACTATCTCGACGGGTTCCGGGTGGTGTTGCGGGAGCGCCGCTTCGTCGGTCTGATGATCGCCGCCACCTGCGCGTCCTCGGGCTTCAACGTGTTCTTTTCCGGCGGGCCGATCCTGCTGATCCAGGTCATGGGCGTCGCGGCCGAGGCATTCGGCTGGTTCACGCTGGCGTGGGCGGGCAATTTCGTGCTCGGCAGCCTGGTGTCGAGCCGCCTCCAGGGCCGCGTGAAGAGCCTGCTTCTGATCCCGGCCGGCCAGATCGTGCTGACGATCGGCGCGCTCGCCATGATGGCGACGGCGATGCTGGGCTACGTCACGCCACTGGCGCTGATCGTGCCGCTGGTGCTGATGGGCTGGGGCAACGGCCTCAACATGCCCAACGCCATGGCCAACGCGCTGTCCTCGGTGCCGGCCAACCGGGTCGGCGCGGCCTCGGCCCTGATGGGCTTCGTGCAGATGATCGCCGCGGCCCTGCTCACGGTGTCGATGGGCTACCTGCCACACGAAACGCAGTTCAACATCGGGCTCGGCATCGCCGTCACCGGCGTGGTCGGTCTGGTCGGCTGGTGGACGCTGGTGCGCCGGCCGCGGCCGACCATGCCGTCGCGCCTCTAGAACAGCGACATCTGGCGCGTGTCGGCGGGTGTCGCGACATTCGCGGGTGCCTTGAACAGGCTGGTGTCGAGCCGGTGGCGGTCCTGGTTGAGGCCAAGCCTTCTGATGGCGACGCCGAAACGCTGGCGCAGCAGCTGGGCGTAGGGACCCTGGCCGCGCATGCGTTCGCCCCAGGCCGAATCGTAGAGCTTGCCGCCGCGCGTCTGGCGCACCAGCGACAGCACCCGCTCGGCGCGGTCGGGATAGTGTTCGCGCAGCCAGGCCTCGAACAGGGGGCCGACCTCGATGGGCAGACGCAGCACGATGTAGTTGGCGCGGGTGGCGCCGGCGGCGGCGGCCTGGTCGAGGATCGCCTCCATCTCGTGGTCGTTGAGCGCGGGGATCATCGGCGAGGTCATCACGCCAGTCGGAATGCCGGCATCGGCCAGCGCCTTGATGGCGGCAATGCGGCGCGAGGGCGTGGAGGCGCGTGGTTCCATGACGTTGGCGAGGTGGCGGTCGAGCGTCGTGACCGACAGGTTGACCTCGACCAGCCCCTTCCGCGCCATCGGCGCCAGGATATCGATGTCGCGCGTCACGAGATGGTTCTTCGTCACGATGCCAACGGGGTGGTTGAACTCCGCCAGCACCTCGAGTATGCGCCGCATCAGGCGCGTCTCGCGCTCGACCGGCTGGTAGGGATCGGTGTTGGTGCCGATCGCCATCACGTCGCAGCGATAGCCCTTCTTCGACAGCTCCTTGCGCAGCAGCTCGGGCGCCTCGGGCTTGTAGAACAGCTTCGACTCGAACTCGATGCCCGGCGACAGGCCGAGATAGGCGTGGGTGGGCCGCGCGAAGCAATAGACGCAGCCATGCTCGCAGCCACGATAGGGATTGATCGAGCGGTCGAACGGGATGTCGGGCGACGTGTTGCGCGCGATTACGGTCTTGCTGGTGTCGCGCGTCAGCGTGGTTGCCAGACGCGGCGGATCGGCGTCGTCGGGATGGGCGTTGACGCGCGCGGCGTCGCGATCGTCGGCGGAGCCCCAGCCATCGTCGATCCGCACCGTTGTCTGGCGGAAGAAGCGGTTGGCCATGTCGCCGACCGCGCCGCGCCCCTTGCGCGCCCGGTCGGCCACGACCTCGTCGGGCGACGGTGGCGCTGGCTCGAATGCATCGTCGGGGAAAGCGGCTTGGCGCATTCCCGGAGGATAACAAAATATCCTGAACAAAACAAGAACATGCCGAAATGTCGACCGCGAGTCGCCGGAATCAGTCGCCCGCGCGCAATCCCCCGGAGTAGCGCAGGCGCTCCTCGGCCGCTCGCTCCTGCTCGACGACCACCTACCGACCCAGAAAGATCACGTGCGCGGCGGCATAGGCGAGCGTCGCGAGCAGCGAGTAAGATCCGAAACCGCTCAGGATAATCTGCTCCATCGGCATCAGGAAGAGCGCGATTCCGGCCCAGCTGTACAACGGCAGCCAGCGTCCGGGCCGCCGCACGCACGCCGCGTGCAGGCGGGCGAGCGTCCAGCCGACGGCCACGCAAACGATCGGCGCCATCCAGCCGAAATCGTACAGCAGATGGCGGAAACCGGTTCCCCAGATGCCTTCCAGCATGCCTTCGTTGAAGGGGTTGTAGGCTTGCGCCTGACGCCCGGTCAGCGTCGACCAGATCTTCGTCGCCAGCCAGAGATGGTGCTCGCCCCAGCCGATGTTTCCGCTGAACGCCTCGTAATTCTCGAAATAGGCGAAAATCGAATGGGTCAAGTACTGCAGCATGTGGACGAAGCCGAGAAACAGGCGCTCGATCGGATCGGGATCGATCGCCGCGGCGATGACGGCCGAGACCCACGGCTGCGGCGACGCGTAGCGTGCGAATCCCGCCAGTGCGTAGATATCCTGGAGGCTGGCGTGACTGGTCAACTGGAACGTCCGCGCCACGAACAGCTCTTGCATGAACACGAGCAGAACGGCGCCGACGACGGCGACGACCGCGCCCAGCGCCAGCAGCGACAACAGGCCCTTGCCGCCGCTTCGCCACGCCTGGTACCAGACCAGCAACAGCAACACGCTCATCATCGCGACCGACCGGCTGCCCGCGACCAACCCTTCGAGCGCCGGATAGCTGAACATCGCGGCGATCAGCAACCAGCGCGCGCTCCCCACGGAGCCCGGACGCATGGTCATCGCGATCGGCAGGCAGAGCAACCCCCAGACGTAGAGCGGCGATCCGATCACGGCGTAGATCGATGCCTGCGCGTCGAGGCTGGCCCGTATCGCGCTTAAGTCGGACAGCAGGTTGAGCGCCGCGCCGCGGACGAACACCCGGTCGACGACGCGCAGGACGATGCCCGCGATGCTGATCAGGATGGCGAGGTCGAGCAACATCCGCGGCGGGGCGCCATCGGGCCGGATCGACTCCGCCGCCGCGAGACCGCCCAACCGCGCGCCGAGATAGGCGCCCGCCCCCAGACCGGCATAGCAGGCCACCACGAACGCCACGCCAGCCCACGACACCAGGTCGACCGGGTAGACAAGTGGCGCGATCAGCAGCAGGAAAGC
>CAMDVZ010000201.1 GCA_945878895.1 Caenispirillum bisanense
TCCACGAGACCCGGCGCCGATCCGCGGTAGGGCACGTGCAGGACGTCGGCGCCGGCCCGCTTGGCGAACAGGTAGCTGGCGACATGGATCATCCCGCCGTTGCCCGACGAGGCGTAGGAATACTTCCCGGGATCCTTGCGCAGCTTCGCCACCAGCTCGGCGGTGGTCTTTGGCCCGTCGGCCGGCACCACCAGGATCAGCGGCACGCTGGCCACGTAGGCGATGGCCCTCAGGCTCTTGCGCGCGTCGTAGGGCAACGTGGCGCCATACAGAGCCGGCACCAGCGCCATCGTCGACGCGGTGAACAGGATCGTCTGGCCGTCCGGTTTGGCGTTGGCCACGCCGGCGGTGCCGATGTTTCCGGTGGCGCCGGGCTTGTTCTCGACCACCACCTGCTGGCCCAGTATCTCGGTCATGCGCTGGGCGACGAACCGGCCGACCACGTCGGTCGGCCCACCGGGCGCGAAGGCGATGACCATGCGGATCGGGCCGCCGGGAAGCCCTTGCGCGCGCGCGCCGGACGCCAGGGCGAGCGCGCCCGATCCAGCCACCGCGGCGCGACGTGTCAAATTCATGGCTGTCTCCCTGTTTCCGTGTCGGATTGGACTTTCCCGCCATCGGTCCCTCGATGTCCATCGGTTCCGTTCATCGCGACGACCCGGCAGCGGTCCGCACGAGCGGCCGGGCGACTATCCGCTCCGGAGGCGAACGCGCTATCCTGCCGCTCCGCCCCATCGCTTGCCGGAGTCCCTCCATGGCCAACCGGATCAACCGCGCCATCGAACTCCTGTTGCAGGGTCAGGCCATTTACTACGACGGCCCGCACACCGGCCACGTCCTCACGTACGAAGAGGGCCGCGCCGACGCCGAGACCTGGGCGGACTACATCAACGTCGGCATGGAACACGGCGCCTTCGACATGACCGGCCTCGCCGCCTACATGCGCGGCATGGTCGAGGCCGGACCCACCCGCTCCGGTCACGCCACGCCCGCCGTGATCGTCGAGGCGCCGGTCAATGGCACCGACGCCGCCAACGTCCGCTTCAACGCCTGGCAATTCAGGCAGATCCTCGGCCGCGGCGTCCACGGCATCCTGCTGTGCCAGGCCGAAACCGCGGACGCGGTGCGGGCCTTCGTCGAGGCTTGCCGCTTTCCACATCAGCTTGCCGGCGTCGATCCCTCGCTGCCCTCGCCGGTCGACCGCCTGCGCGGCGCGCCCCGACCGGTTCGTGGATCGCGCACCGCCGACGGCCGGCCATGGCTGGGAACGGGAACCAGAGGGCGTGGGTCCGAACCTACCGCGGCGCCGGTGTGGGGCGTGACCGACCTCGAGTATCTGGCGCGTTGCGACCCGTGGCCGTTGAACCCGGACGGCGAACTCCTGCTTGGCGTCAAACTGGAAAGCCCCGAGGGCATAGCCAATTGCGAGGCGATCGCGGCGGTGCCCGGCATCGGCTTCGCGGAATTGGGGCCGGGCGATCTCGGCCTGTCGCTGGGTTACACGAGCGTGCCGAGGCAGCCCTATCCACCGGCCATGCAGGCGGCCCGCACCCGCGTCATGGCCGCCTGTCGCGCCCACGGAATCGCCTATCTCGAAGGCTGCTCGCCCGACAACGTGGCGGCCCGGATCGACGAAGGCGTGCGCGTGGTCGCCGGCCACGACCCCGAAACGGCGCGGGTCGGGCGGGCACACCAGAAGCGCCCGATGCCGGTCTGACCTACGACCCGGCGAGCGGATCGGAACCGTATCGGTTCTCGCCGGGTGTTCCGCGCAGGCAGCCCAGTTCCACGAAGAACCAGACCATCACGGCGTAGGCGGGTGCGTTCACCGACCATTCCAGGATCGGACCGACGTCGCCGCGCAAGAGGAAAAGCACGTCGACGACCACGACCGCCAGGTCCGTTACGGTCGCCGCCAGCGCCCACCATCTGCCTTTGCCACGGTCCTGGAAGCGCTTCGCGTTGACGCAAAATGCCGGGTAGCTCGCGACGATCATGAAGCCCGGGCCGAGCCAGTAGATATCGCGATCAAGGGCAAGGTCCAGACCGTTGACGACCATGGCCGCGCCGAGCGCCGCGAAATAGAGCGTCAGCACGGCCACGACGAACAACAGCCATGTTCGTCTGCCGATGCGGCCCTCGCTCGACAACAGGAGTTTCGCCACGCTCACGTCGTCCTCCCCGGCTCCGGCCGCCGGCCTCTATCCAGCTACCGGCAGCCGCTTGCGCAGCTCCAGCTTGTGGACCTTTTCCAGCGTCGAGCGCGGCATGTCGGGAACGAGGAACACCGCGCGCGGACGCTTGAAGTCGGCCAGCTGGGCGACGCACGCCGCCATGACGCGGTCCGGCAGTTCGTTGTTGCCCTCGATCGCCAGGCCCTCCACCGGAATGACGAACGCGACAGGCACTTCGTCCAGCATGCGATGCTTCTGCGCGACGACGGCGCATTCGGCCACACCGGGCACCAGCGCGATGACGCGTTCGATCTCCGAGGCGGCGACGTTCTCGCCGCCGACCTTCAGCATGTCCTTGTCGCGGTCGCTGAAGGTGATGTAGCCGTCCTCCTCCAGCTTCACGCGGTCGCCGGTGATGAACCAGCCGTCGTCGGTGAAACTGTCGGCGGTGGCCTGCGGGTTGTTCAGGTATTCGAGGAAAATCTGGATGCCACGGGTGCCGTGACATTGCAGGTGGCCGACGCCACCCGGCGCCACCGGCGTTTTCAGGTCGTCTTCCAGAATCCGGATGCCGTAGCCAGCGGCGGGTCGACCGGTCGTCATCGGACGATTGCGCAGCAAGGCATCGCCGATGATTCCCTGGCTGACGGTTTCCGTCATTCCCCACCAGCCGATGGTGCGGGCGCCGAATACCTCGTCGAACGGCGGTTCGTTGACGGCGTTGCCGAACATCCGGATCGAATGCTTCGGTATCTCGTTCTGCATCAGCACCTTGAGAAAGAACGGCAGCGCCGACACCCAGGTCACGCGATTGCGCAGCACCACGTCCCACCAGCGCCGGGCCGAGAATTTCGGCTGCAGCACGACGGTGCCGCCCGTCCACATGGTCGGCAGGATCGAGTAGGCCCGTGCGTTGGTGTGGAAAGACGGCATGACGACGACGTGAACGTCGTCCTGGTTGAGGTTCTGGTGGATCGCCGAGGTCCGCGCGCCCCACAGCGCATTGCCCTGGGTCCACAGCACGCCCTTGGGCCGCGAGGTCGTACCGGAAGTGTATTGCACCGAACCCGGCCGCCATGGATCGGCGTCGATCGGTGGCAGCTCGGAGGGATCGCCGTCGATCGAGGAGAAGGCGTTCGCACGGTCGGGGCGCATGGCCGCCGGCGGCTCGCCGCCATCGACGAGATGCTCCGTGACGGCGATCCAGCGCACGCCGCGCACGTGCTCGCTCACCAGCGCCGCCAGTTCAGGTTGGGTGATCACGGCGACGGCCCGGCAGTTCTCGGCGAAATACGCCAGCTCGGCGCCGGCCGAACGGGTGTTGGTCGTGACGACGATGGCGCCCAGCCGCGCGCAGGCAAACCACAGGAACTCAAGCTCCGGCGAATTGTCGAGATGCACCAGGATCGCATCGCCCGCGACGATGCCGCGCTTCTTCAATCCGGCGGCGACGCGCAGGACGCGGTCGCGGAACTGCCAGTATGTCCAGACCCGACGCTCGCCCTCGAACGGCTCCCACACGAGATAAGGATGGTCGCCGCGCGTCTCCGCACGGAAGTCCAGCAGCCAGTTGAGATCGCGTCCGGCGAACGGATTGACGATGCGGCCGCGGTCGTCGGCGGGCGTGAAGGACATGGCGGTTCCCTGTCGAAGTACGGTCGCGGCGACACTAGCGAGCCCGTTCCGGCCGCGCCATTACTCTCGCGCCTCCTCCGGCCACGTCCGGTCCGGTGACGCTTCCGGCGCGGCGAGCGCGTACCACGCGAGCCGGTGTTTCGGTCCGTCGCTGTCGCCGGTCCGGCGAAAACCGGTGCGCAGCAGGGAACGATGGGATGCCGCGTTCGGGACGTCGACGACCGCGACCAGCCTGCGCAAGGCGAGCGTATCGAAGGCGTATCCAACGACGGCGGCGATGGCTTCGCGGGCGAGCCCCCGTCCCCAGAACCGCCGGGAAAGACTGTAGATCAGTTCCACGTGCGGGCCGGGTCCAAGATCGCGCGGCGGCGCGTGGCCCACCGGAACGAGAGCGACCGCGCCGACCGGATCGGGTGCCGTCGCCACGCGAATCGTCCACATGCCGATGCCGCCCGAGGCGAGCGATTCGCTGCGTCCGATCGCATCGACGAAGACCGGTCGTTCGATCGCGGCGTCGTCCCAAGGATAGCGACGGACGTCGGGCTCCCTCCAGATCGCCCACAACGCGTCGATGTCGCTGTCCGTCGCCGCGTCGAGCCGCAGCCGCTCCGTGCGCAGCGTCGGCAACATGGGCGACGTCCGTCAGGCGTAGCCCGGCGGGGCCACGAATCCGCCGATGAGGCCGGCGAGATGCTTCGCGACGTCGATACAGGTGCGGTCCTCGAGGTAGGGGCCGACGATCTGCATGCCGACGGGTAAGCCGGCTTTCGTGCGACCGATCGGCACCGCGGTGGAGGGCAGGCGGACATTGCCGATCAGGCCCGCCCAGCCGACGGCATCCATGTATGGCCGTAATTCGCCATTGACCACGAGCCGGCGCGCCATCTGGTTGGCCTGCTGGTCGTGTGGAAACGCCGGCGTCATGATTACCGGGCACAGGAAGACGTCCCAGTCGCGGAAGAACGACGCCCACACGGCGCGGTCGTTTTGTCGTCCCGACTCCGCGCGCAGGTAGGCGGCGTGGCTCTGCGTCGCGCCGCGCGCGAACACCGTGTCGAGCGAGGCCGGATCGACCGCCGTCGCGGCCCGGCCGGCGAGCCGCTCCATCAGCTTGTCGGGATAGTCCGACGCCAGCGTCGCCGAGAGCATGCCGTAGAAGCGCCGGAAACTGTCGCCGAACTCGAGTTTCGGCGTCGCCGCGCCGACCTGCGCACCGGCCCGCGCGAGCGCGTCGGCGGCCGCCACGACCAGGTCGGCGATCTCGCTATCGACGCGGCAGAAGGCGTGATCCGGACACACCGCGATCCGGTAATCCTTCAGGCCTTCGCCCCTGGGCGGCGGCAGGTCGACCTTCCAGCCGACAGCGTCCCATTCGTTGGGGCCAGCCATCACGGACAACCCCAGATCGAGATCCTCCGCATGGCGCGCCATCGGACCGGCGACACCGATGTCGGGCTGCACCCACGACCCCGGCGCGCCCGGCACGTGGCCGCGCAGCGAGATCAGCCCGTAGCTCGGCTTGTGGCCATATACGCCGCAGAAATGGGCGGGATTGCGGATCGAGCCACCGATGTCGCTGCCAAGCTCCAGCGGCGTCAGGCCGGCCGCCAGGGCCGCGGCCGCACCGCCCGACGAACCACCGGGGCCGCGCGACAAGTCCCACGGATTGTTGGTCGTGCCGTAGACCTCGTTGTAGGTCTGCAGATCGCCCGTGAAGAGCGGCACGTTGGTCTTGCCGTAGACGATGGCGCCGGCGTCCACGAGGCGCTGGGCGGCATCGGAATGACGCGTGGCAACGTTGTCCTTCAGCCCCGCCGATCCGGATGTCGTCGGCAGGCCCTCGACGTCGAACGATTCCTTCACCGTCATGGAAACCCCGTGCAGCGGCCCCCAGGCGTCGCCCTGGGCAAACGCGACATCCGCCCGCTCGGCACGCGCTCTTGCCCGTTCCCAGTCGGTCACCACGACGGCATTGATTCCGGCGTTGCGCGCCTCCACCCGCCGACGTTGGTGCTCCAGCAGCTCGACGGCGCCGATGCGCCGGAGCTTCAACGCTTGCGCCAGCGCGGTCGCGCTCGTCCATGTCGGGTCCATTGTTCGTGCCTCCTGCGATCCGGGGCGAACTTTGCGGCCTGCCCGACCGGCCGGCAAGCGGCACCTACTCCCAGCCGCGCCGCCGGATCGCGGCGCTGATGGGTCCCTGGACAAACCCCTTGCCGCGCAGGCCCGGCAACCATTCCGCAAGCGCCTCGATCGTGGCGTCGTGCGGATGCCCGATGGCGATGGCGAAACCTTGCCGGCGGGCCAGCCGCTCCACCTCGGCCAGCTGCTGGCGCGCGTGATCGGCACCGGCCACGTCGTCGAGGAAGACGTGCCGGTCGAGATGCGGCATCGCCAGTTCTTCCGCCACCCCCGCCGCCACCGACTGGGCGCTGGTGCGCGAATCGAGCCAGGCGACGCCGCGCGCCCTGATCTCCCTGAGCGACGTCTCGACGCCGGGGCGCCACGTCGTGAAGCGGCTGCCCATGTGGTTGTTGACCGCGACAAAGCCCTCGAAACTTTCCAGCGCCGCCATCGTCCGGCGACGGATCGACTCGCTCGTCAGGGTCGTCAGCAACGCGTTCGGTCCCGGATCGATGGCCCCCGACATCGGCTCCATCGGCAGATGCAGCATCAGCTCGTGGCCACGCCCGCGGCCCGCCTGTGCCTGCTCGCGCAGATCCCGCGCGTAGGGCAGATACGACAGAGTCAACGGGGCGGGCAGTTCGGTGATCCGGCGCGACCGCGCCCGGTCGACGCCCATGTCGTCGATCACGACCACGATCAGGGGTTTCCGGGAATCGTCGCGGAACGGAATCGCGTTGCGTCGCCAGGTCGATTGCTCGGCCGGCGCCGGGCGCGGCTTCACGGCGGGCGGCCGCTCCTCGAAGACCGGGCGCGATCTGCCTTCGGCCTCGCTGTAGCGCGGCAGGTCGGGCAGTTCCTCTATCCGAGCGTATTTGGGTTGTGGCTCCGGCGTGGGTTTGGGCGCGACCGAAGCACGCGGGTCGGGCGATGGCGCCGGCTTCGCGACGACGACATCGCTCCGTCCCGGCGCCGGCGGGTCGTCGAACTTGCCCGACATCCAGTAGCCACCGACAATGCCCGCGACCGCAAGCCCGGTCAGGCAGAGCAACAGGAATGTCAGGCTGCGGAACCGCGCCGCCCAGCGCCTCCCCTGCTCGGCCGCCGCGTCGCGGACGCCACCGATGGCGGCGTCCAGACGCGCGCCGACCGTGACCGTCGCGACCTTGCGCGGCGCTGGTTTCTTGCCGGTCCGCGCGGTCTTGCCGGCGGCCGCGCGACGCTTGGGTGCGGCCATGAGAGGGGTCGTTTGTTGTCGTTGCGCCGCTTGTAGCATGTCCCGCGGTGGCGGGTGCGAACGACAGCAGGCGTGGTCCGTTCATCAACACCAGCCCGGCGACGATGGTGGCCGCCGCCGCGACCCTACGCGGGCCAAAGGATTCGCCCAGCAGAAGCGTGCCCATGAGGGCACCGAACAGCACCGACGTCTCTCGAAGCGCGGCGACATGGGCCATCGGGCCTTGCGACAGACCCCAGATCGCGATGGCGTAGCCGATCGTCGCGATAGTTCCGCCCGCCGCACCCCGCCACCATCCGGTGCGCAGGTAAGCCACGACGGCCTCGCGTCGCAGCCACAAGGCGAGGAGCATCAGCCAGGGTCCCTCGACGACGTTCAGCCATGCGATGTAGGCGATCTTGTGCTCGAACGTGGGGCCGGCGGCCCGCACGCCGAGGCCATCGGCCACGATGTAGCCCGCGATGGTGAATCCCGTCAGCACCGCGAAGAGGGTCGCCAGCCGGTGCCGGCGACGCTGTTCCGGGGTTGTCGCCATGGCTTTGCGGCTCGCCGGCAACGCCAGGGCGAGCAGACCGGCGCTGAGCAGGACGACGCCAAGCACGTCCTGCGTCCGCAGGGCCTCGCCCAGCACGCGGCCGGAGATCAACGCCACCAGCAGCGGTCCCAGGCCGCGCGCGATCGGGTAGGTATGGCTTAGGTCGCCATAGGCGTAGGCCTTGAGCAGGAAGAAGTAGTAGGCCAGATGGATTGCGACGGACGCTGCCAGCCACGGCCAAGCTGCCGGCGCGACAGCCGGCAGGAAAGGAACCAGCGCGCCACCCAGCACCGAACCCGTGAGCATGATCACGCCGAATGTCGCGAGACGGTCGGTCCGGTCGGCCTTCAGCATCGTGTTCCACGACGCGTGCATCAGCGCGGCGGCCAGCAGCAGGCCGATCGCCAACGGATCGATAATCATGGTCATTCGGGCGATGGCCTTCGTCGCGCGGCGCCGGACTGTAACGATTCAGCAACACGACCGCCATGATCGATGTCGCGTTGTGGACGTCGCGGCCGGGCATGGCTACGTTGCCGGTCGATACGAAAGGACTTCCCATGCTGCTGCTGATCGATAACTACGACAGCTTCACCTACAACCTCGTCCACTATCTGGGCGATGTCGGCGGGCGTTGCGTCGTGCACCGCAACGACAAGATCACCGTCGCCGAGGCGCTGGCGCTCAAGCCGGCCGGCATCGTCCTGTCGCCGGGTCCCTGCACGCCCAACGAAG
>CAMDVZ010000202.1 GCA_945878895.1 Caenispirillum bisanense
TCGCGTCGGCGGCCGGCCGCAACGGTTCGCCGTACGGATCCTCCGCTCCCGACGCCGCTTCGCGAGCCCGCCAGTCGGCGCCCCAGCGACGATCGAGATAGCTCTCCAGCAGGCGCGCGGAGTCGGGATCGCCACCACAGGCGCGGCGAAGCACGCGAAGATCGTCGTCCGGCAGATCGTCGAGGCGGCGGCCCGCCGATGGCCCTTGCAGGACGGTTCCATCGATGCGACCCGAGCCGTGGTCGAGCGTCATGCGCAGCCACGCCGATTCCGCCACCGACTCGTCGGCCGGGCCGCCCGCGCCCGGCGTGCTCCATCCGCCGCCGAGCCGCGTGCCCCTCCGGCGCCGACGCAGCCACCACAGGACGAGCATGGCCAGAAACGGCGCCGCCGTGATCACCAGGCCGGGCGCCCGCAACACCACGAGCAAGGCCAGCCCGACAGCACCGACGATCGCGCTGCCGACCAGCAAGCGCGACAGCCGGGCCGGATTGGCGTTGACCAGCCAGCGGGCGAACAACAGCGCGGCGAGGAGAACCGCGACGCCGACCAGCAGCCAGGGCATCGCCGCCCTACCCTTCCGCTCGCGTCGGACGGTCGCTCACGCGCGCGCGTCCGTCAGGCGCAGCGCCGCACCCCGATGCAGGCGGGCGTAGGCGGTCAGCGCGTCCTGGCCGCCGGCGGCGAAGGCCGCGACCGCGCCGAGCAGCCGCTTGAGCTCGTCGGCGCTGCCGGACTCGAAGCGGCAATGCCGGCCGCCGCTCAGACGGGCGATCTGGGCGAAGGCACGGGTCGCGTCGGGGTCCTCGCCTTCCTGGAAAGCGAAGACCGGCAGGCCCAGCATGCCGAGCTGGCCCGCGACATGGCCGACCGCGTCGAGCGGCTCCTCGAACGCATCGCCCACCAGCACCATCGCGCGCAATCCGGACGGGGCGGCCTGTTCGGCGGCGTAGGCCAGCGCGCGGCCGATCTGGGTATGGCCGGCGAGGCAGTCGACGCCCGACATCAGACGGGCGAGCTCGCGGCCATCGGCGGTCCATTTCGAGACCTTGAAGTCCTGGAAGCCGCGCCAGAACGCCAGCCGCACGTCGAGCCCGCCCAGCGCCTCGGCGGCCACGAACATTTCGCCCTGGATGGCCGCGGCGCGATCCCAGGTCGGTTCGCGGCTGGCGGTGGCGTCCATGCAGAACAGCAGCCGGCCGCGCTTCGCCCGCCCGTCGGCCACGGGCGCCAGCGAGCGCGCCCTGGAGACAAAAGCGTCCACGGCCGTAACGGCGCCGGTACGTGGTACCGGCATGGAAGGCTTGTCGGTATCCCGTGTCATGCCGCTTTGACCCCGCTCCGTCGCCTCAATATGGTGTCGCCCCCAAGCCGCCGTCCAGAGCGGCCGGGCAATGAATCGAAGGAACGTGCGAGAATGACCGCCGCCAAGGGCGCGGATCCGGCGACCGGTCTCGGTACCCTGATCCTGCGCATCTATCTTCCGTTCGCCGCCGCTTATTTCCTCTCCTACCTCTACCGTACCGTGAACGCGGTGATCGGGCCGGTGATCGCGCGCGAGCTGCAGCTGGGTGCCGCCGACCTCGGTTTGCTGACCAGCATCTATTTCATGACCTTCGCGGCCATCCAGCTGCCGTTGGGCGTGGCGCTCGACCGCTTCGGGCCGCGTCGCGTGCAGGGCGTGCTGATGTTCTTCGCGGCCGGCGGCGCCGCCTTGTTCGGTCTCGGCGATTCGATGCTGTCGCTGACCATCGGCCGCGCCCTGATCGGCCTCGGGGTGGCGGCGGGCCTGATGGCGGCGCTCAAGGCCATCACGCTGTGGTTTCCGCCCGGACGCTGGCCGTTGCTCAACGGCCTGCACATGGCGGCGGGCGGCCTCGGATCGCTGGTGGCGACGCAGCCCGCCCAGGCGGCCCTGAGCATCATGACATGGCACGGCGTGTTCTTCTGGCTGTCGGGCATCACGGTGGTGTCGGCAATCGCCCTGCTCGTCGTCGTGCCGGAGAAACCCGGCAGCCAGGCCAAGGGCAGTCTCGCCGACCAGATCAAGGCGGTCGGCCGCATCTACCGCGACCCGTTCTTCTGGCGCCTGACGCCGATGTTCGTGGTCCAGCAATGCGCCTTCATCGGTATCCAGACGCTGTGGATCGGCCCGTGGCTGCGCGACGTCGCGGGCCAGGACGAAACCACCCGCGCCACCACGATGCTGCTGACGGCCGCGGCCATGACGATCGGCTTCCTGACCTCCGGCATGGTGGTCGGCGCGCTGCTCAAGCGCGGGGTATCGGCCTACACGACCGCCACGGTCGGGCTCACCCTGTTCATCGCCGCCCACGCCGTCGTCACGTTCGTGCCCGGCGTGCCGGCGCTGCCGGCGTGGCTGGCGTTCGGCTTTCTCGGCACCTACGTGATCGTCTATTTCCCCGTCCTGACGGCCGCCTTTCCGGTCGAGCTGTCGGGCCGCGTCACGACCTGCGTCAATTTCGTGATGTTCGGCTCGATCTTCGTCGCCCAGTGGGGCATCGGCCGCATCCTCGATTTGTGGCCCCGCACGCCCTCCGGCGGCTACGCGCCGGAAGGCTACGTCTGGGCGTTCGGCCTGTTCGTCGCGCTCCAGCTCGTCGCGCTGGCGTGGATGACGGTGTTCAGGCCGAAGCCGCTGACCGAACGTATGACCGGCTGAAGGTTCGGGATTCCTAGTCGGGCGAACGCAACAACCCTTCCTTCTCCCCGCCTTCGCGGGGAGAAGGAAAGAATGCCGTGCCGCAGCGACTCCTCCATTCTTCCTCGTCTCCGAGGGTGAAGGTGCCTGAAACCTCAGGCGTCCTCGTCCGCCGGCGGCACCACTACCACCGGCTCGTCGAGGTCGAGGCCGGGCAGTTTCAGGGCGCGCAGCAGGTCGCGGACTTCCTGGCGGGCGGCGACGTGCGAGAGGGTCATGGCGACGCCGGTCTTTTCCTCGCGCAGGTCGAGCAGGGTGAGGCCGCGCAGGAACAGTTCGCGGTAGATGACGCGCTCGCTGAGGCCCGCCGTCAGTCTGTAACCGATACGCTTGGCGAGCGTGTCGAGGGCCGCACCCATGTCGCGCTTGTTGCGCGCCGTCAGCGCCGAGAGCCGGTTGCGCATCACCAGCCAGTCGATCGGCTTGCCGCCCTGCATGGCGCGGATCTGGCGCTGCCGCCACACCGTCTCGGCGTAGATGCTGGGGCGCAGCACCTTGAAGGTGTCGGGATCGATGCGCGCCAGCAGATCGAGATCGACGAAGCTGTCGTTGAGCGGCGTCACCAGCGAATCGGCGTAGGTATGGGCGTGGCGCGAGAGGAAGGTGTCGCTGCCGGGCGTGTCGACGACGATGAAGTCGCATTCCGGCAACAGTTCGGCCATCGCGGCATCGAGCCGGCGCGTCTCGTCGGCCTCGGCCTCGGGCTTGTTCGGCAAGGTGCTGGGCAGCACCGATTTGTGCGCCGGCGTGGGCAGGTCGAGGCTCGCCTTGGCGGCATAGGTACGGCGGTTCTCGAAATAGCGCGTGAAGGTGCCCTGACGCGCGTCGACGTCGATGGTGCCGACCCGCTTGCCCTCGCGCAGCAGCGCGATGGCGACATGCATGGCGGCGGTCGATTTGCCCGAGCCGCCCTTCTCGTTGCCGAACACGATCACGTGGGCACGTGCCCGCAGCTCGGTGCCCTGGGCCTGAACGATGCTGGGATTGAGGGCGGCGCGAAACGAGCCGAGCGGCATCGGAAGGGTCATGGCACTCACTGTCGTTACAATATCTGGCGACAGTGTAGCGCGTGGACACCATCGATAGCGATGCGCCCGTCGGTGGAAAACCGGGCGTTCGGATAAACGATGCCTGCGCCTCGATACCCCGCATCCGCCCGCCGTTTCGCCTCGTCCCGACGGCGCCACCGATCCCGGCACGACCGCGGATTGCCGCTGCCCGATACCCCGAAGCCGCCCCGTGGCCGCCGTCCAGCAAACACCCCCCACCTGGCGGTTTCGGCTGGACGGCGGCGACTTCGGCTGGATATGGCCGTTTCGGGCTGGACGAGGCCGGTTTCGGCTGGATAAAAGCCCGATATGAGTGAACGCTCCTTGCATTTCAGATGGACCAAGGCTGGACGCGCCTGCTCCCGAGCTGGACAAGGCCGGGACGGCGAGAAGGGCGCATATCGCGATGGTTGCGTATACTTTGTTGAACATTGTCGAGGATTCCGAAGGGCGCGGCTTGTCTTCGGATTACTATAATATTCTTTATAAATTTTTCAATGAATAAACATCCGGTATAGCCCGGAGGGAAGCTCTGCCGCGCCGCGCCGGCCCTTCCGCCTCTGTCGCCGGGTTCCTCGACGTAGACTACCCTCTAACCACCATGCAGGTTAGGGACGGCAGCCACCCGACGGTCCGACCTTCGCGCCCCGCCGCGTTCGACGAAAGGAACATGAACGGGTTGGAACAACGGGACGCACCCAACCCCGGCGTCCACACCCCTAACCACCATGGCGGTTAGGGCACTACCGCCGCCGGCGGGATATCCGGCCCGATCTGCAACGTGAAGAACCCGGCGGCGCCGCCGGACTGATCGCGGCCCGCGCCGATCCGCAGATTGATGTCGCCACCCCAGCTGGTCCGTCCCTGCACGCTTAGCGCGCCGCCGGAGAACAGGTATTGCGGCTGCTGGGTCAGGACGGCGTCCTTGTCGGCGAACAGCTGGACGCTGACATCGAGGTCGGTGGCGAAGCGGAAGCGCCGCCCGAACCCCAGCGACAGGCCGAGCCAGCGCGAATCGAGCGCCGAGCCCGCGACGATGGAGTCGACCCCGTCGTAGCGCAGGCGCCCGGCCGGATCGACGACACCGATCGAGGCCGGCTCGCCGGTAACGACGTTGGTCCCGCCCGGCACCGTGATCGGCCGCCACATCGCGCCCGGACCCGCATCGCCGATCAGGCCCGCCAGCTTGTCCCACAGCGGGCTGCCGGCCGACAGCAGGCTGGCGCGCGCCGACTGGGTCGGAGTCAGGGTGGTGTTGAGGCGCAGGCCGCGCGTCATGTCGCCCATCGCGGGCTCCAGCACGCCGTCGAGCCCGGCGAAAAGATTGGGACCGAGCGGTCGCACCCCGCCGCCCTGGACGTAGCCGCACCAGCCCATCTGCGGCGTCAGCAACGTCGGATCGAACGTCAGGCGGTAGTCGCCGAGCAACCCCGTGCGCGGCGGCCGGTAACCGCCTTGCAGGAACGTCGACGTGAGCTGGAAATCGGGCATGTCGGTCTCCCCCGAGTTGCACCTGCCACGAATGGAGCATGGGCGCGGATCAAGGCGGAAATGAGACAACGCTCATTGTGATGACTTTACGCTGCCGTCGCACATACCGCCGTGTCGTGGGACACCGCGCCGACGATAGGGCACGGGCGGACACGGCGGTCGCCGTCGAAGACAACAGTTGGAACTCAAGAGTTGGAACGCGAAGAAAGGAATGGGCATGACCTTCCACAAACCACTTTCGACGTTGGTAAAGGTCCTTTGGCTACTGCCAGTCTATTAGAGCCATTTGCTCAAGGCCGGACCGTCCGAAATACTTCTTCGACTCACGTCTCGGTTCTGCCTTTCCGTCAACGAATTTCCCAGGCTGACACTTGTATTCACGACTCGCCTGCGGCAGCACCTTCGCTCGTGGCATCCATGCAACGTGGCGAGGTGAGGGTGTATCGGTTTGAACATCAAAAAATACCAACACCAACGCCATATGTTTATGTACCTGCGAGAGACTCCCGACATACCCGTATCGCTGTTTCTCCCGTTTCTCTGCTGTGGGATACAGGCCCTTTACCTGAATGGGACGGATGACGACGCTATCGCCTTTTCCAATAGTTGCGATCATATCGAAGCCGACATCCCGCTTTGGAAAGAAGACATTCCAATGAGCATCGCCCAGCAAACCCGCAACATACATCTCTGCAAAGTAATCTCGGGTTTTCGGAGTCGTCATGGCCAGATCCGCCGCTAGTCGCTTGTGAGAGATTGGTCGAGCCTAGCAAGTACCTAGAATTGCTGTTCACCGACAGGTCATTCTTGATGGCGCGCGGGATTGACCACCGCTTCTCTGCCGGCTTCAAAATCAGAAATTCGCGAAGGGGGATAGTAGCTTCGCCTACCCCGCCTTCACCCACACCGCCGTGTCGTGGAACACGGCACCACCGTTGGGCCAGCCGGGGTCGGCGCTGGTGAGGGCGTTGATGCCGACGCCGGTCTCGAAATACTTGCGCGGCCAGATGCCCTCGACCACCACGACGCCGGGCTGCTGGCCCTGCCTGGGCAGGACGTGGACGACCACCTCGCCGCGCTCATTGCCGAGGCGCACGCGGTCGCCTTCCTCGACGCCAAGCGCGGCGCAATCGTCGGGGTGCATCATGATGGTCGGCCGCCGCTCGCGCTTGAGCGAGCCCGGCGTTTCGGAGAAAGTCGAATTCAGGAACGTGCGGGCGGGTGCGGCGACCAGCCGGAACGGCTTCTCGGGCGTGGCCTTGTCGATCACGTCCATGTGGTCCGGGAGTGTCGGCATTTCCTGCCAGCGTCCGCCGAAGCGCTTCCAGTCGGCCTTGAAGTGGAACTTCCTGTCGGCCGTCTCGAAGCCGTCGAGGAAATGCGCGGTCTCGAAGGGCTTGGCGAAATCCTGCCCGCCCTGGCGGAAATTGGTCTCGGCGTCCCACATGCCCGCACGGCGCAGCGCGTCGTCCATGATCTGCCACGGCGTCATGTCGAAACCGCGATGCTTCGCGCCGAGCCGCTTGGCGAGGCCACAGATCACGTCGTGGTTCTCGCGTGCCTCCGCGTAGGGCTCGATCACCTTCTTCGCGACCTGGAAGAAAGTGTGGCCCGAGGCGGTGTAGAAATCGTCGTGTTCGAGGAACGTGGTCGCGGGCAGCACGATGTCGGCGAAGGCCGCCGTCTCGGTCATGAACTGCTCGTGGACGCAGAGGAACAGATCCTCTCGCGCCAGGCCCTTGTGGACGAGGTGCAGTTCCGGGCAGACCATCGCGGGGTTGGTGTTCTGGATCAGCATCGCCGTCACCGGCGGGCCGCCTTGCAGCGCCTCGGGGTCGCCGGTCAGGATCGGCCCCAGCCGCGACTGGTCGAGCTCGCGGATCGAGCGGTCGACCAGGTCGAGCCCGTCGATGACGGTGCGGTCGACCGGATACATCTGCGAGTGGCCGTACAACGCGCCGCCGCCGAGCTGCGCCCAGGCGCCGGTGACGGTCGGCAGGCAGGTGACGGCGTGCATGTTGGCGGCACCGTTGCGGCTGCGGCTGAAGCCGTGATGGCAGCGGATGAAGCTCTTCTTGGTGGCTCCATACATGCGGGCGAAGTCGACGATGGACTCCGCCGACAGGCCGGTGATCGCCGCGGCCCACTCCGGCGTGCGGGTGGCGACGTGCGCCTCCAGCTCGTCGGGCGCGTCGGCGTATTTGCGCATGTAGTCGCGGTCGGCGAAGCCCTCCTTGAACAGCACGTGCATCATGGCGACCGCCAGCGCGCCGTCGGTGCCGGGCCGCACCGCCAGATGCAGGTCGGCCTTCTCGGCCGTGCCGGTGCGGTAGGGATCGATCACGACCAGTTTGGCGCCGCGCTTCCTGGCGGCCATGGCGTGGTGCATGACGTTGATCTGCGTGTTGACGGGATTGCCGCCCCAGATCACGACCAGATCGGAATGCTCGTCGACCTCGCGCATGTCGACGCCGCGCTTGTAGCCGACGCCCGCGATCCATCCGTTGTCCGACAAGGTCACGCAGATGGTCGAATACCAGCGCGAATAGCCCATCGCGTGGCGCAGCCGGTTGATGCCGTCGCGCTGCACCAGCCCCATCGTGCCGGCGTAGTAGTAGGGCCAGACGGTTTCAGGCCCGTGTTGGGCGGCCTTGAGCTTGAACTGCTCGGCGACCGTGTCGAGCGCCTCGTCCCACGAGATGCGGGCGAACTGGCCGCTGCCCTTGGGACCGGTCCGCTTCATCGGATGGCTGAGCCGGTCGGGGTGATGCACCCGCTCGGCATAGCGCGCGACCTTCTCGCAGATCACCCCCGCCGTATAGTCGTTGCGCCGCGAACCATGCACGCGGCCGATCGTGTTGGCGTCGAGCCGCTCGACCTCCAGCGCGCAGGTGCTGGTGCAATCGTGCGGACAAACCGACGCGACGAGGGTCGGCTTGTTCGCGCCCGACGCGATCTTCGAGGGCAAGGCACTTCCATCGGGTGGCATGGCTCTGGACGCTCCGGAAAAATTTCCCCACCATAGCGGACGCCATTCGGTCGACAAGGCCGACAAGACATCCGGAGGCAATCGGATTGTCCGTATCGACCTCGCCCCCGAAGGCCCGGAACGCGACGACCGCCGACGCGGCCGCGTTCGCGGGCCTTCTCGCCGCCG
>CAMDVZ010000203.1 GCA_945878895.1 Caenispirillum bisanense
CATCGAGGACGCCGACGAACAGCGCGCCCTGATGCACGGCGACGCTCCCGCCCCGGCGGTCGACGACCCCGAGGCCTCCAACGGCCACGTCGCGGGCGGAGCCGCCGCCGACTCGGTAGCGGAAGCGCCGGCCGTGACCGACGGCAGCGAAATCGTGGCGCCGTCCGATGCGCCGCCTCCGGTTGTCGCTTCGGTCGACGACGACACGTCTTATCGCGCCATCGCGGCTTCCGTCGCGACCGAGGTCGTGCGCGGTCCGGCGACCGACGAACCGGCCGCGTCGCCGGCAGTGGTCGAGTCGATTTCCGACCGGGCTCCGACCCGGGCCGGCGAACCCGTCGACGACCAGCCCGATTTCGCCGTCGATCTGCGCGACGCGCCGCAACCCGAAGCGCCCGTCGAAACGGTCGGCGGCGACGAGATCGAGCGTCCGCAGCGCCGTTCCCACCCGTCGCGCCAATACAAGATCCAGGAAGTCATCAAGCGCCGGCAGATCCTGCTGGTCCAGGTCGTCAAGGAAGAGCGCGGCAACAAGGGCGCGGCGCTGACGACCTACCTGTCGCTGGCCGGCCGCTACGCCGTGCTGATGCCCAACGCCGGCCGTGGCGGCGGCATCTCGCGCAAGATCACCAACGCCGGCGACCGCAAGCGCATGAAGGACATGCTCTCGGAACTCGAGGTTCCCCAGGGCATGGGCGTGATCCTGCGCACTGCGGGGCTGGAACGCAGCAAGCAGGAAATCCGGCGCGACTACGACTACCTGATGCGCCTGTGGGACAGCATCCGGGCGCTCACGCTGCAATCGACGGCGCCGGCGCTGATCTACGAGGAAGGCGACATCGTCAAGCGGTCGCTGCGCGACCTCTACAACGGCGACATCGACGAAATCCTGGTCGAGGGCGAGGAAGGCTTCGGCCTAGCGCAGGACTTCATGCGCCAGCTCATCCCCTCGCAGGTAGGCCGGGTGAAGTCCTACGACGATCCCGTCCCGCTCTTCCACCGCTACCAGATCGAAGCGCAACTCGACGCGATGCACTCGCCCGTCGTGCAGTTGCGCAGCGGCGCCTACATCGTCATCAATCCGACCGAGGCGCTGGTCGCCATCGACGTCAACTCGGGGCGCTCCACCAAGGAACGCAACATCGAGGAAACGGCGCTCAAGACCAACCTCGACGCGGCCGACGAAATCGCCCGCCAGGTCCGCCTGCGCGATCTCGCCGGACTGGTCGTCATCGACTTCATCGACATGGAGGAGTCGCGGCACCAGCAGCTCGTCGAACGGCGCGTCAAGGAAGCGATGCGCCTCGATCGCGCCCGCATCCAGATCGGTCGCATCAGCCCGTTTGGCCTGCTCGAACTGTCGCGCCAGCGCCTGCGTCCTAGCCTGCTCGAGAACTCGACCGAGATCTGCCCGCATTGCGAAGGTACCGGTCGCATCCGGTCGGTCGAATCGACGGCGCTGCACGTGCTGCGTGGCATCGAGGACGAGGGCGCCCGGC
This sequence comes from Caenispirillum bisanense, assembly GCA_945878895.1. Lineage (GTDB taxonomy): Bacteria > Pseudomonadota > Alphaproteobacteria > Reyranellales > Reyranellaceae > CAMDVZ01. The sequence goes on from CAMDVZ010000203.1 coordinate 1,500, forward strand.
GCCGCGCCTCCGAGATCGTGGTGCGCGTGCCGACGCCGGTGGCGCTCTACATCCTCAATCACAAGCGCGCCGCGCTGGGCGAGATGGAGGAGCGCTACGGTCTCAAGGTGCTGCTGACCGGCGACGACACCCTGATTCCGCCGAATTTCGAGATCGAACGCACACGCGGCCGCGTCGCGATGGAATCCGCCGCGCCGGCCCGCATCACCGCGTCCGCCGCCTACGACGAGTTCGACGACGAGGAAGAAGCCGAGAGCGACGAATCCCCGGCCGCGAACGCGTCGGCTGGCGAGGCCGGCGAAGACGCCGATGCCGAGGGCCAGCGCCGCCGCAAGCGTCGTCGCCGTCGTCGGCGCGACGACGAGCCCGGCTCCGAAGGGCAGGACGACGCGCCCCGCGCCGCCATGCGGGACGTACAGGTCCGCGAACCACTCGCCGATACCGGCCGCCCGGCCGACGATGGCGCCGCGCAGCCGACCGACGGCTCGGGCAACGGCGACGAAACGCGCGCCACCTCCGATGCCCAGCGCGAGGAAGACGACAACAACCGCCGTCGCCGCCGGGGCCGCCGCGGCGGTCGCGGCCGTCGTCGCGAAGACGGCACGTTCGAAGGCCACGATCAGGGCAACGCGGACAATACCGGCCCGGCAATCGACCCGGCCGGTGTCGACGAAACCGCGCACCCCGACGACTCGCCGACGGTCGCCCACGTGGATCAGGCGCCGCACGCGCCCGTAACGGTGGACATCGTCGCGCCGCCCGAGGCCGTCGCCGCGCCGCATCCCGAGCCCGTGCATGTCGAACCACCCGTCGTGACGACGCCCGTCGCGGCGACAGCGACCACGCCGTCGGCCGTCGCCGAGGCAGTGCTTGCCTCGCCATCCGTCGTGACCATGGAACCGACGTCCGCGCCCGTCGTGCCCTCGACCGCCATCGACGCGCCGGCCGAAAAGCCCAAGCGCGGCTGGTGGTCGCGCCTGACCAACGGTACCTGACGACAATCGCACCTTGGCGGGCAATCCCGCCAAGGTGTCTGTTCGCCGGCCCCCGAACCCGCTAACCTTCCCGTCCGTCGGCGACGCCGACCGGGAAGTGGATCGGAAGGAGCCGACATGATCGATCGTCGCGGTGTTCTGGCGAGCGGACTCGCCGCCCTTGCCGCCTCTCCGGTGGCCGCGCAGTCGACCGACTATCCCAGCGGACCGATAAAATTCATCGTGCCCTTCGCGGCCGGATCGGCCACCGACAATGGCGCCCGGCATGTCGCGCAGGGGCTTGGCGCGCTCTGGAAAGTGCCGACCGTCGTCGAGAACAAACCCGGTGCCGATGGCGCCATCGCCGCCGAAGCGGTCGCCCGCAGCAAGCCCGACGGCTACACGATCTTCGTGGCGTCCAACACCGCGATCGGATCGAACGTGGCGATGAAGAAATCGCTGCCCTACGATCCGGTGAAGGATTTCGAACCGCTCACGGCGATCGGCTTCGCGCCGACCTTCCTGATGGTCCATCCGTCGCTCGGCGTCTCGACGGTCCAGGAACTGGTCTCGCTCGCCAAATCCCGACCGGGCAAACTCAACTTCGCCAGCGGCAGCGCGTCGACCCGGATGTCGGGCGAGATGCTCAAGGTCAAGGCCGGAATCGACATTGTCCACGTGCCCTACAAGAGCACGCCGCTGGGCCTCCAGGACCTGATCGCCGGCCATGTCCAGATCATGTTCACCGACCCCGTAACCGGCACGCCGCAACGCAAGGCCGGCACCGTGAAGTGCCTCGGGGTCGCGCACCCGACACGCTACAAGCTGACGCCCGAACTGCCGACGCTGGAAGAACAAGGCCTCGCGGGTCTCTCTTTGATGACATGGACGTGCGTCTACGCGCCGACGGGGCTGCTTCCGGCCGTGCGCGACAAGCTTCACGCCGCCCTGGTTCAGGTGATCAACGATCCCGGGTACGTCGAGCGCCAAGCCGCGTCGGGATCGGAAATCCGGCCCACCTCGCCCGAGGAGATGCGCCGGATCCAGATGGCTGAAATCGCGCTCTACCGCGAAATCATGAAGGTCGCCGGCATCGAACCGGACTGATTCCGGATCGACTCCGCGCTACGCGACGAGCCGGCTGGCGGTCATCGACGCCCAGATCGAGTCGGCACCGCCCCTGGCGAGCGCCTGGCCGAGCCGGGTCGCCCACACCGTCTCGCTGCCGTAGTCGCGGCGCCAGACCCAGAGTCTGCGCGTGTAGTGGTGCAGCGTGTGCTCGTAGGTGTACCCCATCGCGCCCATCGACTGATGGGCGATCGCGCAGATCCGGTTGGCCGCTTCGCCGGCCTGGGTCTTGGCCGCCATGATCGAGAACGACCCGTCGCCGTCCTCGGCGTCGTAGGCAGCTGTCCGCGCCGCGGCCGACGTGGCGGCGATGTGCGTGGCCATGTCGGCGAGCATGTGCTGCACGGCCTGGAAGGTGCTGATCGAGCGGCCGAACTGCACCCGCTCCTTCGAGTACTGCGTGACGATGGCCAGCACGCGCTCGGCGGCGCCGGCCATCTGGTTGGCGCGCGCGAGCGCGGCCAGTTGCAGGGCGCGGTCGGCCGACACCGACGACTTTCCGGCGGCCACCGCGACGGCGTTCTCGAACGTCACGTCGTCGTAGGGCTCGCCGGCATGGCTCTGCCCCGTGGCAATGCGAGCGTTGGACGCCGCCACGACGGCGATCTCGCCACCCGCGACGACCACGATGTGGCCCGCGATCGACGCGAAGGGCACGCGCTTCGCGCTGCCCGTGACGCGACCACCGGAGATGCGTACCGACGACCCGGCATCGCCAATCACCAGCGCCAGCGGCCCCACCGGTGGCGTCAGGCCCGATTGCGCGACCATCATCGCGCCAAGCCCGGTCTCCGCCAGCGGCAGCGGTACGGCGTTGCGGCCGGCCTCACGCAGCACGGCCATCAGGTCGCCGATCGATCCGCCGGCACCGCCGGCGCTCTCGGGCACGGCGGCCCAGGCAAGCCCGGCCTCCTCGACCTGCTTCCAGAGATCGGCCGGCCACGTGCCTTTTTCGAGGCCGTTCACGACGTCGCGCGTGACCTGCTCCGAGAACAGGCGCGCCGCCGTGTCGACGAACATCTGGCGAATATCGGTGTCCATGTGCGTCGCTCCTCAGCGAAGTCCGAGGCCGCGGGCGATGATGCCGCGCAGAACCTGTGTCGTGCCGCCCTGGATCGAGTAGGCCGGCGCCTGGAGCGTCGCCATCTGGGCGAGGTCGAGGAATTGGGCCAGATCGTCCTCGTCGGCGGCGTCCGATTCCGCGACGATGCGGGCGATCTCCGGTAGTTCCTGCTGGAACAGCGTGCCGAGATCCTTGGTCACGGCCGCCTCGACGACCGGCGATTTGCCGTTCTCCAGCAAGCCCGCGACCGACAGCGACATCTGCCGCAGCGTCCACAGTCGCGTGACCAGCTTGCCCACCGTTTCGGCGGCCCGCGCTCCGGGCTGGCGGCCGACCAGCCGCGCCAGTTCCGTCAGCACATGGAAATTCGTCAGGAAGCGCTCGGGTCCGCTGCGCTCGTGCGCCAGCTCCGAGGTGACCTGCAGCCAGCCGTCGCCCTCCTCGCCCAGCATCATGGAGTCGGGCACGAAGCAATCGCTGAACACGACCTCGTTCCAGTCGTGCTTGCCGTACAGATTGATGATCGGCCGGATGGTCAGGCCCGGCGACTTCAGGTCGACCACCAGCTGGCTGAGACCGCGCTGGCGATCCTCGCGTTGTCCGCTCGTGCGCAGCAGGACAATCGCATAGTGGGAACGGTGGGCGCCGCTGGTCCAGATTTTGGTGCCGTTGACACGCCAACCGCCATCGACCTTGTCGGCGCGCGTGCGCACCGAGGCGAGATCGGAACCGGAGTCCGGCTCGCTCATGCCGATGGAGAAGAAGCACTCACCCTTGAGAATCCTGGGAATGAGCGCGCTCTTCAGCTCCTCGTTGCCGAAGCGCAGGATGTTGGGGCCGCTCTGGCGGTCGGCCACCCAGTGCGAGCCGGCCGGCGCGCCGTTGGCCAGCAATTCCTCGGTGATGACATAGCGATGCAGGAAACTGCGTCCCCCGCCGCCGCGTTCCTTCGGCCACGTCAGGCCGATCCAGCCGCGGGCGCCCAGCGCCTTGCTGAACTCCGGCGAGCGCGTGTTCCAGCTGCGGAACTTGTCGGTGGTCTTGACCTTCGGCAGTTCCTCGGCGAGGAACGCGCGGACCTCGGTCCGCAACGCCTCGGCGTCGTCGGGCAACCGGAAGGGCGGAAAATCGAGCGTGGGCATTGTCATCGCTTGGTTCCTCGGACTTCCCGCGCGCGATCGGCGCGCCGAATCTCGTCCACGTGCTTGCGCGGCCATCCTAGTCGGCGCTATGGCAAAGATAAACGTGGATTTAGCCTGGAGGAATGCCGTGACCGACAAGCTGCTGTTCGAAAAGAAGGACCACATCGTCACGCTGACGATCAACGATCCCGACACCCGCAACGCCATCTCCGACAACGAGATCATCGACGCCATCGTCGACGCCGTGAAACGCGTCAACGAGGACTACGACGCCCGCTGCGTCATCCTGACGGGCGCGGGCAAGGCCTTCAGCTCCGGCGGCAACGTCAAGAACATGCAAAACCGCAGCAGCATGTTCGGCGGCGAGTCGGGCTACGAGGTGCGCATGGGCTACCTGCGCGGCATCCAGCGCATCCCGATGGCGATGTACGAGCTGGAAGTCCCCAGCATCGCGGCCGTCAACGGTTTCGCGATCGGCGCCGGCTGCGACCTCGCCTGCATGTGCGACATGCGCATCGCGGGCCGCAGCGCGAAGTTCGCCGAGAGCTTCGTCAAGGTCGGCATCATCCCGGGCGACGGCGGCGCCTGGTTCGTGCCGCGCGTCATCGGTCAGTCGAACGCCATGATGATGGCCTTCACCGGCGACCAGTACGACGCCGAGGACGCGCTGCGCATGGGCCTCGTGTCGAAGGTGGTCGACGACGACAAGCTGATGGACGAGGCGCTGGCGCTGGCGAGGAAGATCGTCGTCAATCCGCCCTATGCGCTGCGGATGGGCAAGCGGCTGATCCGAGAGGGCATGCGCACCGAACTGTCGACCTTGCTCGACATGTCGGCGTCCATGCAGGCGCTGGCGCACCAGACCGAGGATCACAAGGAAGCCGTGGCGGCCTTCGTGGAAAAGCGCAAACCGGTCTTCAAGGGCCGCTGAGCGGAGGTCGACCGACGATGGCTCGCCGCCCCGCTCCGCCGTCGCCCGGCGGCGACCCGGACGAAGACGTCGGCGAAGCCGTGCTCGCGGCGAACCGCGCCTTCTACGTCGCCTTCACGCGCCGCGACTACGAGGCGATCGAGACGATGTGGGCGACCAACGGGGCCGTGGTCTGCGTGCACCCCGGCCAGGCCCCGTTGCTCGACCGCGCCTCGATCCTCGCCAGCTGGCGGGCGATTCTCGGCAATCCCGCCGCCCCGCGCGCCGAGGTCGGCGACGAGATCGTCACCATCAGTGGCCGTCTCGCCATCGTGCTGTGCCGGGAGATACTGCCGGGCGGTCACCTGATGGCGACCAACGCCTACATTCGAGAGCGCGACGGCTGGAAGATGATCCACCATCACTCCGCGCCGGTGCCGCCACGACGCCGGGCGCCCGCGTCGCCGCCGCCCAAACGCGACCCGCGCAAACTGCATTGACCATCGCCGCTCCCCCTACCTGGCCCTGCTCCCCAGTGGCCCGTCGCGGCGAATGACCGGCTTGAGTTGATCCCAGGTCAGGTCGACGCTGAACGAACCCGCGGCGCCCGGCGCGACGGTATAGCGGTTGAAGAACACCGACACGCCGGTGTCGCGGAACATCCAGATCGCGGCATCGACCAGCAGCTTTCGCATGCCGGCGTCGGTCAATCCCGGCTCGTCGGGGTCGGATGCTGGTATCTGGCCGCGCAGATCGGCGATGCACAATGCCGTCGCCAGCCCCAGCCAGTCGCCGTCGAGCACGTCGTCCAGTCCCAGCAGTCGGCCGCTCGCGAGATCGACCAGCATCGCCGACTCGTTGGCGATCCCGCGCGAGCCGCCGAGATAGGCGTCCATCCGGATCGCCACGTTCGCGACGCCGGGGACGGGGAAGGTCACCGCATGGGACGAGTCGTAGGACCATCGCGCGCCCATGACGGGAGACACGTCGTCGGGTGGCTTCGACTCCGCGATCTCCCGTCGCGGTCCGTCGGCGGCGCGTGCGTTGGCCCCTCGATAGTCGATGCCCGGCGCCTCGAACCGCGGCCAGGAGGCGACGAACCGGTAGGCGATCTCTCCGACCCGGCCGAATTCGACCAGCCCTTGCTCGGCGATGAAGGGATAGCCCGCGCCGGTCGGCAGGCCCGCGAGCAGATCGGCGCGAGCGGCGAGCCGGTCCCGCACGCAATCGCGGACGGCCTCCTCCACTTCGGACTTCGGCAACACCACGCGGTGGGAGTCCACGCAGGTGCGCGGCGTGGCCGCGAGCCAGCGCACCTGATCGGTCGCGAGATGATCTCGCGCCGCTCCGGACAGGGTGCCGTGCAAGGCCGCGTAGGCGCCGGCCATCTTGCGATCGGCCTCTCCGAGCAACCGATGCCGGCAGATCGTCTTCTCGACCTCCGATGTCGCCTTGGCGCAATCGAAGCTCGGCCCCGATTGCGCCAAGGCGCCCGACGCCGTCAGCAGCAGACCCGCGAGCAATACCGGGACCGATCGTTTCATCGACCGCACCGGTTCGCCGTCAGCGTTTCCAGGCGACGAGCCTGCGCACCGCCTCGTCCATCTCCGACGTCGCGCCGGCGAGGGAAATCCGCAGCGTTCCGTGGCCGCGCTGGGTGTCGAAATCGAGCCCCGGCGTGGTCGCCACGCCGGCCTCGC
>CAMDVZ010000204.1 GCA_945878895.1 Caenispirillum bisanense
CGCATCATCGCCACCGCCATGGCGAGATGGCCGACGCGCAGTTCGAAGATGTTGTCGGCCGGCAGGTTCCAGTCGCGCGCCAGTTCCTGGCCGGTGGCGAAGGGCAACAACTTGTCGCCGCTGCCCAGCACCGAAACGATGCGGTCGGCGGGAACCGCCGGCGCGCCCTTGGGATTGAGCAGGCCCTCCCAGCGCATCAGGTCCGCGCGGCTCCAGCCCGCGGCGTCGAGCCGCTCGGCAAGGCCAAGCGTGCGGACGAGGGTGCCGCGGAAGGTGACTTCCTCGATGCGGCCGGAATGGCTGACCAGCAGGATCGCGTCGGGCCGCGACGCCGCGGGCCAGTCGCGGCAGCGGACAGCGGCCTGCTGGGCCACGAACGAGGTCATCGAGATGCCGCCAACCGCCACCGGGCCACCGAAGCGGGCGCGACACCACGCCACCAGAACGGCGGTTTCGACGGTCTGGCCGACGATCAGGTCGAGCACGCCCAGAGGTGCCGTCGCGAAGAACGGTTCGCCGCCATAGGAGCCGGGCAGGCAGCGCAGGCCGTGGAACGGCGAGACGAGGTCGACGACCCGGAAACCCGCCCGCGCGACCAGGCTGGCGCCGTCGATCGAGCGCGACAGCAGATCGGATTCCACGCACAGGCCGCCGCCGATGATCAGGGTCGGCAAGGCACGCCCGCCCGGCGGCTCGACGATGCGGGCATGGACCATGTCGGCGCCGGGCATCGTCGCCAGCCGCCGGTGCGGCGTCTCGAAGCGGACCCATGTTTCGGTCAGGCCCGGCCGCGACGCCACGCACGACACCTCGACCACCGGGAGGCGGTCCGGGACGGCATAGGCCAACGTCGGCGAATCGATCACCGGGCCATAGGCGCTCTCGACGTCGGCCACCGTCGGGACGCTCCAGCGCGCCAGTGGCGGCCGGGCGGCGAACAGCAGCGGATAGAACAGCGCCCGCGTGCCCAGATGCAGCGAGGCCCGCCGGCGCCGCTCGTCGTCGAGCGCGGCCATCGCGGCGGGCGCCGGACAGTCGCCGCCGAATGCCGCCTGCTCCCAGACCCGGCGGGCCTCGGCGGCGGCGCGCTGGGCCTCGCCGTGGCGGGCGAGCGCGCCCTCGACGTAGCGCGTCGACCAGCGACCGTAGGATGGCGCCGCCTCGCCGATGGCGGCACCGAACGCCTCGACCGAGCCCGCCGCGACATTGGCCGCCGCCCACAGGCGCGACAGCGGAAAATACCAGCGCTTCAGCGCCGCCAGGCCAACCGGATCGACCCAGGGCCGGGCGATCAGATCGCCCAGCGGCGAATGGATCAGACGATCGATCCACTTCTCGGGCGACGGGGTTTGCTCGAGCGGGACCGCGGCTGCCATTCCGGTTTCCTTCCTGTCGCGACGCTGGGTCGCCCCCATACGCGGCAACGGTGACAGTTTAATTAGCGGGCGAAGTCCCGCTTTCAAGAGCACGCGCGGCCCCGTCGTTTTCGCTTTGCCCGGCGCGCGAGGTCGGGAAAGATGCGGGCACGACGAAGGAGCACCATCCGCCATGAGCAATACCGACGCGATCGCCCAGGCCCGGACCGATCTCACCACCGCGCTGCGCTGGGCTTCCCGGCATGGCCTGAGCGAGGGCGTGTGCAACCATTTCAGCATGGTCGTGCCGGGCCGGGACGACAGGTTCCTCATCAATCCGCAGGGCCTGCACTGGTCCGAGATCACGCCCGCCGACATCGTGATGACGGATGTCGAGGGCAGGATCATCGAGGGCCGCCATCCGGTCGAACCGACGGCTTTCTACATCCACGGCCGGGTGCATCTGGGCAATCCCGGCGCCAGGGTCGTGCTGCACACCCACATGCCCTACACGACGGCGCTGACGACGATCGCCGCCGGGCGGGTCGAGATGTGCACCCAGAACGCCTTCCGCTACCATGATCGCGTCGCCTACGACGAAACCTACAACGGCCTGGTGCTCGACAACGAGGAAGGCGACCGGCTGTGCCGCGCGATGGCCGGCAAGGACGTGCTGATGCTGCGCAACCACGGCGTCATCGTGGCCGGCAAGACGGTCGCGCAAGCCTACGACGATCTTTACTATCTCGAACGCGCCTGCATGGTGCAGGTGCTGGCGATGCAGACCGGCCGGCCGCTGGAAATCATCCCGACCCAGATCATCGAGCGCACCGCCCGCCAGATGCGCGGCGAGAGCCAGCAGGTCGATCTGCATTTCGCGGCCCTGCAGCGCCTGCTCGACCGCGACGAACCAGGCTGGCGCGGCGTCGGCTGAGGCCTGCGAACCGCGCATCGCCGCGACGCGCGGGGCGCCACCGTCGAGGAGCGACAACCTGCACGCTCTTGTGTAGCGTCGCGGCAGGGGGATACCGTCGTGACGCCCATCCATGTTCCGTCGTTGCGCGCCGCCGCCCTGGCGCTGGTCGCGCTCGGTCTCGCCGCGTTGCCTTCCGTCGCGCAGGGCCAGATCGGCCAGTTCGAGATTCGCGCCACGCGCCCGATTCCGGCCGGCAAGATCGCCGTCGATCTGTCGCCCGACAGCGAGATCGGCCGCGACGTGCGGCGCATGGCGATGGACAAGCTGGCGCGCCGCGGCAACACCGTCGGCTTCAGCGGCGGCAACGTGATGAAACTGCGCGTCGACTATGCCGGCAGCTTCGGCGCGCTGCAGGACGTGACGCGCCCGCGCGGTTCGCCCTCGACGGATTTCGACCGCAATTTCGGCGCCGACGTGTCGCGTCTCGATCTCGGCCCCGACATTCCCTCGGTGCGTACGTTCGATCGCGACGCGGTCGGCCGCCGGCCGGCACCGCCGCGCGCCGGGCTCTATCTCTATCTCACCCTGCACGACGAACGCGGCGGCCAGGTGCTGTGGGGCGCCTCGGCCGCCTGCGCGGTGAACGACGGCGAAGTCCGCGCGGCGGCCGCCAACATGCTCGACCGCATCTTCGCCAGCCCCGACGCCAGCCGGCGCGGCGAGGCCGACTGCCCGATCTGACGGGCATTCATTCCACCCCGATCAACGACACACCGAGGACTGTTTACCCATGGCCGAGACCTATCGCCTTGTTCCGCTCGACCTGAACAAGCTGACGCCCGAACAGAAGACCGTCGCCGACGCCATCGTCAGCGGCCCGCGCGGGGGCCTGCGCGGCCCCTTCGAGCCGTGGCTGCGCAGCCCGACGCTGGCCGACCGCGCCCAGAAGCTCGGCGAATATTGCCGCTTCGGCAACGTGCTGCCGCGCGATCTCAGCGAACTCGCGATCATTCTCGTGGGCCGCCATTTCCGCTCGCAGTATGAGTTCTACGCTCACGCCCGCCTCGGCCGCGAGGCAGGCCTGTCGGACGCGATCATCGAAGCCGTGCGCACCCGCCAGTCGCCGCCCTTCACGCGCGAGGTCGAGCGCGTGATCTATGATTTCGTCGAGGAGTATCTGGCCCGCAACCGGGTGTCGGACGCCAACTACAAGCGCGCCGTCGACGCCTTCGGCGAACGCGGCGTGGTCGATCTGGTCGGCGTCTGCGGCTACTACATGCTGGTCTCGATGACGCTCAACGTCTTCCAGATGCAGCTGCCGGCCGGCGAGCCCGATCCGCTGGCCTGATCGGGCCGCGCTACAGCACCGTCGTTCCCGGCGGCAACCCCAGCAGGACGCGGCCCCAGGTCTCGGCGGCGGCGTCCTCGTCGACCATGGCGTGGTGGGTGGCGACGCCCATGTCGCGCACCAGCTGCCGGAGCCGCGCGCGCTCGTGGACCGCGTTGGCGCCGGCGGCGGTTTCAGCGGCTTGACGCGACGCGCGATTTCGGCGGCGTCGGGGATCGGTGCGCTCCTCGTCGTGGCGGTCGCGTCACTTCGCCGGCGGAACGATCGTCGCTCCGTCCACCAGCTTGCGTCCGATCGCCTCGGCCAGCAGCTTGCCGGTGCATTTCTGGCCGAAATCGTTGAGGTGCAGGCCATCGGAGGTCATGAAATCGGCCCACGACATGCCGCCCGTCTCAACCCAGGTTTTCATGATGGCGAAGCGCCGGAACAGGCCAACTTTCAGGTCGCCCGCGGCCTTGCCCATGGTGGCGACGTAGGCTTCCTCGTCGGGCAGCGCGTCGATCGCGGGCGCGTATTGCAGGTCCATCATGACGACGTCGGCGCCGCCTGCCCGGGCGCGGCCGACGCCGATGTCGAGGCGGCGGCGGAAGCGCTCCAGCGGCACGCGGCGCATGGCCGCGTTGGTGCCGGCCTGGAAAATCACCAGGTCCGGCTTCTCGGCCAGCACGTCGCGCTCGATCCGGTCGGCCATGGCGTCGGTGTCCTGGCCGCCGATGCCCCGGTTGAACAGCACGATCTCGACACCGGACAGCGCGACACCCAGCCGCCGCATGATCTGTGCCGGGTATGTATTGACCGGCGTCGTGGCGCCGTAGCCTTGGGTCGAGGACGATCCGATGGCGACGATGCGGACCGTCTTGCGCTCCGCGGCGGCACGGCGCGTCGCGTCGAGCGGCACGCCGAGATCGAGCAACGCGGGATCGGTCCGGCAACGTGGCATGTCCTGCGCCGCCGCCCCGCTCGCCGCCAGAAGCAGGGCCAGCAATCCGACGCGGGCTGCCCGGGAATTCCTACCCATCCACCGCTCCCGTCGCGAGGACCCTCGATCGGCCCGTCGATGCTTCGCCGTGCTTGTACCAGCGCGCCGCGTAGGCGAACGCGACCATGAGCAGAATACCCACCACGCTCGCCGCGATCTGCGCCCACGCGGCCTGCTCGTAGCGCTCCGTCGCCACGTGGGCGGTGAACGACAGGAACGTGCCGAGGCAGAACACCTGCAACGACTGCTCGCCGCAACGCCGCAACGGTTCCGCGACGCGCCAGCGCAACCACGCCGCGTTCATCGGAACGGCCAAGTGTACAACGTAGGCAAGCGCGAGGAAATGCAGCAACCGCAGGACATCGAGGTTGGTCTTGTCGATCGGGTAGACGATCCGTCCGATCCAGGCCGGAACCAGCGTCCACAGCGGCTGGAAATGCTGGCCCATGTCGAGGAACAGCGCAAACAGCAGCCACGCGACCGACAGCGGCAGCAGCAGCCGGCGCGCCGGCGCGAGCAGACCGCCGACGCCACCGAAGGCGGCGAACACGGCACCGAGATAGAACAGCAGCTGCTAGGCGAAAGGATTGAAATACCACACTCTTTCGCCCGGCGACGCCGGCAGGTTCCAGTCGAAAACGCGGGCCGAGACGTACACCGCGAGCGAGCCCGCCAGCGTCGCCCACGGATATCGCACCACCGCCCAAAGCGTGGCGGCAAAACTCGCCAACAGCACGATGTAGAGCGGCAGGACGTCGAGGTTGACCGGCCGGAACTTCAGCAATATGGCGTCGACGAAGGTACGGAATGGCTCGTCCATCAGGCCGAGCAGGTTCATTTCGGCGATCAGCGATTTGCGGTCGTGGGTCAGCGCGAACCAGGCGATCTGGGCGATGAACGCCACCAGCAGCATGATGTGGGCCACGTAGAGCTGCCAGACGCGCCGCACGACCCTGGCGGCGGCCCGCAACCAACCCTGTCGCGCGACGATGCCGGAATAGGCGATGACGGCGGTGTAGCCCGAGATGAAGACGAAAACCTCGGTGGCGTCGCTGAAGCCATAGTTCCGAATCGTCACCCAGGCGACCACGTTGTCGGGGATATGGTCGAGAAAGATGAACCACAGCGCCAGGCCGCGGAAAAAATCGAGCCGCAGATCGCGGACGCCGGGCCGGACCACGCCGCGCGCCGCCGGCTCGGCGACGACGGTCGTGCCCGTCACGGCGGAGGGCGTCGCGATCATGGTCCGGTCATCGATGCTGCAATCCGCTCACTCGTCGAAGATCGCCACGGCGCGGGTCCAGCCGGCCGAGGCACCGCGGATCTTGTGCGGAAAGCAGGAGATCATGAATCCGTCGGGCGGCAAAGCCTCGAGATTGTGCAGCTTCTCGAGATGGCAGTAACCGATGTGGCGGCCCGCCTTGTGGCCCTCCCAGATCAGCGAGGCATCCTTCGTCTCGGCGTACTTCTTGGCGGTGTGGAAGAAGGGCGCGTCCCAGCTCCAGGCGTCGGTGCCGGTCAGGCGCACGCCGCGCTCCAGCAGGTACATCGTGGCCTCGTAGCCCATGCCGCAGCCGCAGTTGACGTAGTCGTCGTTGCCATAGCGCGAGCCCGCGCGCGTGTTGACGACGACGATCTCCAGCGGCTTCAGCTCGTGGCCGATGCGCTTGAGCTCGCCCTCGATGTCGGCGACCTGGAGGACGTAGCCATCCGCCTTCGCGCGGAAATCGAGCTTCACGCCGGGCTGGAAACACCATTCCAGCGGCACCTCGTCGATCGTGATGGCGCGCTCGCCGTGATTCATCGTGGGATGGAAATGATAGGGCGCGTCGAGATGGGTGCCGTTGTGGGTCGAGAGCTGGATGTTCTCGACTGCCCAGCCCTGGCCGTCCGGCAAATCTTCCTTCTTCAGGCCGGGAAAGAAGCCCGCGATCTGGCCCGCCGTGTCGGCGTGCTTGTGGTAGGCGATCTTCGGGCCGAACGGCACCGGATCGGAGATCACGTCGTTTTCGAGATAGATCGACAGGTCGACGAAACGGCGCGGCATGAAACGGTCCTCCGGAAACGACTGGCGCGAGTAAACCGGATTCGGGCCGCCTGCGCGAGCACCACGAGCGCGAATAGCCTCAGCGGCCCACCACGATCATCGCCACCGCGACCGTCGCCAGCGCGAGACCGACCAGTTGGGCCGGACGCAGTCGCTCCTTCAGCAACAGTCTGGCGAGCAGAACCGTGCTGGCGGGATAGAGCGAGGTCAGCGTCACAACGACCGCCAGCGCGCCCTCGCGGCTGGCCAGCAGATAGAGCGCGTTGGCGGCGGCGTCGCAAACGCCGGCACCGGCCGCCATGAGCCACAGATCGCCGGGCGGCGGCACCGCGCGTCGACGACGCAGGAGCACGCCGACCGCCACCAGCGCGAAGAGCATCACCGATACCGCGCGCGCCGCCACCAGCGGCCACAGGCCCGATCCGGGGCCGGTCGGGTCCATCAGGATGTAGAAGGCGCCGATGCCGGCGCCCGCGCCGACCGCCAGCAACAGCGGCGCGCGGGCGCCGACGACGGTGCCGCCGCGATCGGGCTCGCGGCTGATCAGGGCGACGGCGAAGGCCGCCAGCGCGATGCCGGCGCCGGCCAAAACACCGGGCAGGCGCCCGACCACCAGCGCGAACAGGACCGGCACCGCCAGCGCCACCAGAGCCGTGACCGGCGCCACGACACTCATCCGGCCGGTCGCAAGGCCCTGATAAAGCAATGTGATGCCGACGACCGTGGCCAGACCCGCCGAGCCGCCCCACCACAGGTCGGCCGAGCGGACATCCGGCGCGCCCAACGCCCACGCCGCGGCCGCGAGGCCGAACAGGCCGACGACCTGTCCGACGCCGACGACGAACAGCGCCGGCGCGCGCCGCGTCGCCAACCCGCCGACATAGTCACCCACGCCATACACGACGGCGGCGAGCAGGGAGAGAACGATGGCTGCCATGGAAAGTCTCTACACCACGACGACCGGAACGCGCGACGACGGATCGCGCTATCGTCGCGTCCCGACAATCCACGGGCGGGCGGGCCATGACGCTGATCACTGCAACGCCGGCGACGGTCGCCCAGCGCGCCGCCGAACTGCGCCCCGGCGACACCCTGCGCCTCGAAAGCGGCCGCTACCGCGACCGGCTGTCGCTGAATCACGTCCGGGGAACCGCGGCGCGGCCGATCCGGATCGAGGCCGCCGCCGACGCGGTGTTCGACGCCGGCCTCCCGCTCCCGACGAGTCTGGCGGACCCGACCCCCGTGCGGGCATTGGCCGAGGCTGCCGCGCGGGCACTCGATCCGGCGCGCGACTTTCCCGGCATCCATCGAATCCAGGGCGAAGGACATCTCGCGCTCCGCGAATGCGAGCACCTGATTCTCTCCGGCCTGCGCTTCCGCGATTGCTGGCCGACGGCGATCGCCATCGACTCCTGCCGCCACCTCCAGTTCGACGCCATCGACGTCCAGGGCGCGGCCTACGCCTTCGCGGCGAGTGGACGCCTGACCCGCCATTTGCGGTTCGATACCTGCAAATGGGTGCAGGACCGGTCGAAGGCGTTCCTCTGGTCGACGCTGAATTTCGCGGACGTGCACGGCAACTGGGGGGAGGCCGACGGCGACGGCTGGCGCTGCTTCGACGGCTCGTTCTTCAACGGCGTGGATATCGCCGGTCCCGTCTCCTTCGTCGAATGTGTGGTCAAACACGCTTTCAACGGCGTGCACCTCTTCAATCGCGAGAGGTCCCCGGACCTCTCGCGCGACA